>UQLZ01000001.1 GCA_900541935.1 uncultured Prevotellaceae bacterium
GGTTTTGGAGACCAGTGCTCTACCGACTGAGCTAAACCCGTATGAAAGGTCGGCCGAAACCGACCTTATATATATCGTAAGAGATTATTCTACGATGTCTGTGATTTGACCAGAACCTACTGTACGACCACCTTCACGGATAGCGAAGCGAAGACCTTGACTGCAAGCAACTGGAGTAATCAACTTAACTTGGATAGAAACGTGGTCACCTGGCATTACCATTTCTACACCTTCTGGAAGAGTAATCTCACCAGTTACGTCAAGTGTACGGATGTAGAATTGTGGACGGTAGTGGTTGTGGAATGGAGTGTGACGACCACCTTCTTCTTTCTTCAAGATATAAACTTGAGCCTTGAATTCATCGTGAGGTTTAACTTGACCCGGGTGGCAGATAACCATACCACGTTTGATTTCGTTCTTGTCGATACCACGAAGCAACAAACCAACGTTATCACCAGCTTCACCTTCATCAAGAATCTTACGGAACATTTCAACACCTGTAACAACAGATTTCTTATCTTGACCAAGACCAAGGATTTGAACTTCTTCACCAACTTTGATACGACCAGCTTCGATACGACCTGTAGCAACTGTACCACGACCTGTAATTGAGAATACGTCTTCAACCGGCATCAAGAATGGTTTATCAACATCACGTGGAGGAAGTGGAATCCAGTTATCAACTGCATCCATCAATTCCATAATCTTGTCTTCCCACTTTGGCTCGCCGTTCAAAGCACCAAGTGCAGAACCACGAATGATAGGAGTGTTATCTGAATCAAATTCGTAAGCGTCTAGAAGATCACGAACTTCCATTTCAACAAGTTCAAGCATTTCTTCGTCATCAACCATGTCGCACTTGTTCAAGAAAACAACAAGACGAGGAACGTTCACCTGACGAGCCAAAAGGATGTGCTCGCGAGTTTGAGGCATAGGACCGTCAGTTGCAGCAACTACGATGATAGCACCGTCCATTTGAGCAGCACCAGTAACCATGTTCTTTACATAGTCGGCGTGACCCGGACAGTCAACGTGTGCGTAGTGACGATTTGCAGTTTCATACTCTACGTGTGAAGTATTGATAGTGATACCACGCTCTTTTTCTTCTGGTGCATTGTCGATAGAATCGAATGAACGCAACTCAGAAAGGCCTTTCTTTGCCAATACTGTTGTGATAGCAGCAGTCAAAGTAGTTTTACCGTGGTCAACGTGACCAATTGTACCGATGTTAACATGCGGTTTGGTTCTCACAAATTGCTCTTTTGCCATAATTGTATTTTATTTTTATGTTTAACTTTTCAATTATATTTTTCCTATTTTTGAGCCGATGACGGGATTTGAACCCGTGACCTCTTCCTTACCAAGGAAGTGCTCTACCCCTGAGCTACATAGGCATTAATCAAGCAGAAACGAGCCAAGCCCGAAACCCTCAACCCAAAGGTTGACACTCTTGACGAGCCCCTTCCGCAGGAGTTCGTGGGCGAAGATGGATTCGAACCACCGAAGGCATAAGCCAGCAGATTTACAGTCTGCCCCATTTGGCCACTCTGGTATTCGCCCAAATGCTCTGCAAAGGTAGTGATTATTTTCTATTTTGCAATATTTTTCGGCAATTTTATTTCAAGAAAATTGATTTTTTTTTGAGGTACTTTCTTTATGGTTGCTTAATGTGTTTATTTCCAATTAAATACAGAAAAGCAACTAATGGCGTTATTTTTGCCAAAAGTTGCTTTTCTGTTAATATGATAGTTGCTTTTCTTTGTGAAAATTATTCGACAGTAATAATTGTTCCGTTAGAATGAGCCACTAATTGCGGTGCATAGAGTGATTGAATGTTGGCAAGTCCGCTGTTGAAAGTACCTTTATTGTTTACAAATACATCGTATTTGATAGCGAACGTCCCCTTTGGCATTCCGTTGATGAAAATATTCGTTGCTGAGTCACGAGTTTCGCGAAGCATAAAGATGCCGTCACTCCAGTCGTAAGTCGGCACTTGGTCAACGGGTTCAAAGGCTGCAGGACGTGCATCGGTAATAGTTACGTAGTTCATGTCTCTTTTAACGGTAACCATGATTCTCACCTGAATCTTTTCTCCGATTTTGAAATCAGAAGCCGGAACATCAATAAGTTTGCCGTCATCACCATAGCGGTAGAATGTCTTTTCCATCTTGATGTCAGGAGAGTTCTTAGCGGCAACGTCCTTCATAGGTGCGTTATAGTTGAGGTATATAGCACCCCAAGCAGGGTTGTAGCCATATCTCTTGATGCTTAATTTCTTTCCTTCAACATCCTTGACATCGAAAGAGAACTTGCTGTATCCGAGGAATTTGTCTCCAGTCGGGTTTAGCACTTCGCTGCCGATAGTGATTTCCGGAGCCTTTCTGTCGCTGTTGTTCCAGCGAGTTCCTGTTGCAAGGATAGCGTTAACCGCTTCACAAGCCGACCTGCTTTCTCCCCAGTTGCGGGTTTCCTTAGTTTGGAGAATCCAGCGGCGGATATTGTTTATATCCGAATCATTAGGGTTCACCTTATGGAATGCGGTAGCGATTTTAGAGGCAGTCCAGAGTTTGTCAACGTATTCAAGATCCCAGTAGAAGCCTATAGAATCGTCTTTTCTCGCCTTTTGTCTGAGTGATTCGATTATGCTTTCTGCTTCGCTCTGATAGCCGTTGTCGGCAAGCAGGATAGCTGCTTCTGCCTGACTTGATAAAGATAGTTTTCTCCAGTCCTTTTTGGCGAAATCAACAACCTCTTTCTTTATCTCGCGAATCTTCTTTGGCAGTTCAAACTCCGTGAAGCGGTCGCGGATAAGGATATAGTTGAAATATCCCGAATATTGGTTTTTCTTAATGTTGTATTTTTCTATTTCCTTAATAACCTCGGCATCAACATAGTTGCAAGCCTTTTTGAGCATTTCAGTTAATTCAGCGTCAGCCTCAAGGTAGCCGAGGGTTTTAAGGTTTGCAAAATCTTCCAACACTTCCAAAGTGATAAACAGAGAAGGGTCTGTTTTGCTGAACCATCTGAAGCCACCGTCAGCCGTCTGCAAGCCTTTCAGTCCGCTAATCGCCTTTTCCTTGCGCTTGTCGATAGTGTTCGGGTCGGTAAGGTCAATAACGCGCTGCATGCTTAGTGTTTCCCTTTCAGCATTTGTCAACCATGGAGAATTGTTTAGGTCGATAACCTTCAGTTCCTCGTTTTTGCTAAGGTTTGACTTTAGCGTTTCTGAGTTCTTCCAAGCGTTAAGTGCGTCGGCAATATACTTGTCTGCACTAACGATGCTGCCCGATACACTTGTTACATAGAAATTCTTAGAGAAAGCCAATGCGTTCTGATTTTCAGAAATCATCGACGGCATAGCCATCACGCAGTACCAAACAGGGTTGTCGCAGTATTCCAAAGTAACAGTGCCGTTTTCAGCCTTTGGCAGTTTCTTTGAGATTGATTGCTCATTCTCTTTGATATAGAACGGTTCTGCTTCGATAACTTCCGTTGTTGACGGAAGGATAGCGATAACCTTCTGTTCGCCGTCGGCGTTGCTGCCTGCTTGAGCCTTAACGCGATAACCAATACCAGTGTATGCCTCAGTTATTTCCTCCCCAACTTCTATCTCAACAATGTCAGAAGCCTTTGGAGCAAGGGCAACAGTTGTAGGACACGACTTTATAATCTTGTTTTTCGCCGGGTCGAATATTGTTATTTCCACGTTGGCGTTGACGCTGTCAAGAGAATTGTTCATCACCGTTGCAAGCAGTTTCACGCGGTCGCCGTTGCGGATAAAACGAGGCAAGTTCGCTTGAACCATAATCGGTTTATTGGCAGTAACTGTTTCATTGATATATGCCGATTTTAGATTTTCGGTATATGCCAAAGCACAGAATTGCCAAGTCGTATTAACGTTAGGCACGTCGAATTCAAGAGTTATAACGCCGTCTTTGTTTGTGGCAAGTCGTGGCATAAAGAACGCTGTTTTGACATTAGGATCGCGTAGAGAGTCATCTTTCGGCCCGTTCATGCCTGATTTAGCCGCCTCTTCATCAGTTACCCCAAATGCACTACTTGTTTCGTATTTATCTTCAACAACCGCAGATTCGTGCAGAACCTCTTTGCACGCCGTAGAGTTCATCGCAGCACCACGAACCATAATTTTTCTGTAGTCAGTACCAATTGCGTAATAGCGTTTGTAATATCGATTGAAGTACGGTTCCTGAATATTGCGATAATCCAAGTACTTGTGACTGTAATTCAAGATGCAGTAGAGGTCATCCTCCATATAGAAACTATTGAAGAATATAGTAGGCTTGACAATGTTAAAATTAAGGTAGGCTAAATTAGAGTCAATCTGATTTAGAGCAGCGTCGTACATATATGCCATCATCGCACCTTGATATTTCACCTTTCCGGTGCTTTCAAGGCGGAAACGCCAAACCTCCTTAGAGTTCGGATTTATGAAGTCACGGAAAGTTTCCTTAACGATTTTCAGTTCGCCAGCGTGGTCGTTAGGCAATATTTTTAGTTTGTATAGAGCGTCTTTGTGGTTGAAGATGGAAATAATTTCCATCTTTGCCGTTTCTTCCTTATCTAAGTTAAGGTTGAGCGTCAAAGTGTTAAGCCCAGGCTTTAGCGAATACCAACCATTGATGATAACGCGAGTATCGGTATATACGGCATAGTACGCAGAAGTGGCGTAACTGCTTCTCATCTTAATCACCGCCTTGCCAGTATCGTCGCAAGTTATCTTGTCGTCAGTAACGAAGAGAGGGGTTTTGTAAGGTGGCATTTCTTCGCTGTTGCGGTAGATAACCACTTCTTCCGATTGCATTTCCTTTCGGTCTGAATCCTTTTCAGTCCAAACGTAGAGAGTGTATTTGCCAGATTTAACGTCGCTAAGGTCAATATACGGGCTTGCAGACATGAACGAGCCAGACTTGACAATATCGTTGCCAGCCTTTATTTCGTAGTTGCATTTAGCATCAATGACGTTACTTTTCAGGTCTTTTACCTCAGCAAAAATTTTACTTTTTGCAGTTGCCTCGATAATATCGTTATATCTCAAATTAAGGGTTTGCTTGTCGCCGATAGCGATAAATTCCGTACCTTCTTGCGTTTCCCCACTTTTGGCGGTTGCTGTAATTTTAAGAGAAATATAGCAGAAATCATTCCCGTTGAAAACCTCATCAGGAATGCTTACTTCCCAATTACCGTCGGCATCGGTGGTTGTTTCGCCGTCAATAGCCTCGAAATACGAATCACTCGAATAAGCAACAGAATTTATAGAGTACTTTAACTTAGCGTCAGCAACAGGGAATTTTGAGAAGGTAAGAACCTTGCCTTTAGCAAAAAGGTTTCCTCTTGTTGTAAGGTTTGAGTTTTCCTTGTTGAACTCAACAAAGAATGTAGGTGCCTTGTATTCGCTTACAGTAACTCTGCGACTACCTGAAGTAGAACCCTTCTTTGATGTCACTTGAATATGGAAATTACCCGTAATCCCATCTTTTGGAAGAGTGAAAGAAGAGTCTGCACGGCCGTATTTGTCAGTCGTGAGTTCTATTTTGTCAATGTCTTTCCAGTTCGGGTCTTTTAGCGTTACAGTAAATTCCTGATTTTTAGACAATCCAAGAGTGTCTTTGTCGTTCCAATATGCAATAAAAGAGAACTTGACTTTATCTCCAGGTCTGTAAACGCCGAGGTCGGTGCATACGTGGATATTGCGGTATGTTCGGTATGGGTTACGATAATAATCGTATATGCCCTCAGAGCGTGATTTGTCGTTGCCTAATGCGAAGTGAAATTCTCCGGTATCTTTATCTGAAAGAACAACATAACCGAAGCGGTTTGATTTTCCAACCAGTTTGTTTTTGTGATTGTAAAGACTTGCATTTTGAATAGGTTTGCCGGTCTTACTGTTTATTGCATACGCGCGGGTTTCTCCGTCAACTTCTTGAAGCAAAAAGTCAATGTCTGTAACGATGACCTGTTCGGAAGCGGTAACAATTTCCTTGTTAACAAAGTTGTCGTTCGACTCAATGGCGAATTGGTAAGTTCCGTATTTAGGCAGAGCCGGGAAAGTCAGATTCGTGAGAGTGTCTTGTCCGAACTTATAGTTTATCGTATATGATTTTACCGCAATTGGCTTGTAGTTTTTTGCCAGTTTTAGGAAGTCTTTGTTGTAGTATGACTTGTTAACCTTATATGCTTTAAGCGTTATGCTCTTGATATTTCGGGCATTAACCGAAATTTTCAAGTCTTCACCCAAAGTGGAGGTGTTTTGAACATTAATATTTGCATAAGGCGCTTCGTAATCGTTGGTGAAATTCTTCAAGCCCCTTATTCTGCTGTATCTTGGGAAGCGTTCAATCTGCTTTACCGCAAGTTCGTATAATTCCTGCTTGTTTATGTCGCTCCTGCATTCAGTAGCTGCGATTAGCGGTTCGGTAGAGTATTCGTTGTCGGCAAATGCTTTATATAGGTCGATATATTTTTTATAAGCCCGCTTTTGGTCGCTGATGCATAGTTTTATTCTCTTTGTTTCTGTGTAAATAAGTGCAGGGATATTCTTTGCATTCACGTTAATCAGTGAAGCAAGGATATCGTTTTGCATAACGTTAGCGTCTTTGTCAGGCTTGATAGTTATGGGGTTAATTATGTAGTAGTCATAACCTCTCCATAGAGGGAAAGGAAATTTGCCGTTTGCTATCGGTTCGAGCATCTCAACAAAGTGGTGAGCGAGCAGGTCATATAGAGTAGGGAATACCTTTCTGTCATAATCCTTTGGTGTGAGGATATTTAGGTATTCCTCCGCAGGTGTAGCGAGCAGCAATTCCTTTTCTGCAAGAGAGGCAGAAATAAGTTCCATAATCTTTTCGTGGAAATCAGCCGTTGCCCATTTGTTTATGTCGTCGGGCCTTTTTGTTGTTTGCTCTCGTTCGTAGATAAAGTATTTATTATTATCAAGAAAGTCAGAAAGCATGTCAGCCTCTATGCTGTAAAGCAATGCTTTTGCTATCATGTCTGTAGATGCGTTAGCAATGCTGTCGGTAGTGTTGACAACTTCCGGCAAGTAGTCTTGGGATATTAAAGTTTTTGCTATTCCAAGTTTTATTATTCCGTCAACGAGGTTTTGTGTGTCGTTGGTTTTTATTGCTTTTTCGATTTGGCTGGTGGATTCTTTGATAACGTTTTCCGGGTAAGCAAAATCAACCTTAGAAAACAAATTAAGGGTTGCCATAAATATAAATACTAAAAATAAACTTAACTTTTTCATAGCTGTAAATTTTAAAAAAAGCACTTATGCTGTTGGGTTCCAACGGCATTAAGTGCTTTTATAGCGTAAAAAATGTTTTATTATTGTCTGCCTGCCTTACGGTGGTGGTTAAGCATTTGTTGAGTAAACTTGCTTTCCGCACGTTTGAGCAGGAATAGTTGTTTCTTGTTTAAAATTTTTTCAAATTTTTCAAAGTACTTCATTTCAATTTCGCCTTCTTTCTGTGATACTTTGGTGATAGCGAGCGCGGCTGCTTCATATTCGGTATCGTTAGCGGAAGTGTCGCCAGCAATCTTTTTCTCAATGTCCTTTGCTTCCTTGTTAGCATTGAATAATTCTTTTTCCATTTCTTCATAAAGCGGGAAGAAAGCGGATTGCTGCTCTTTTGTCAGTTCGAGTTCTTTTGTGAAGAATTCGTACTTGTAGTTTCTCACCTCCTTCATCCATTTTGAGCGCTGCTGGCTATTGCCTTGAGCGAAAGTCCAGAAAGAAGAAGATGCTATTATAATTAGGGTAAGTATTAAGTGTGCAGTTTTTTTCATATTAATTTATATTAAGACTGTCGATATTGAATACATCAGCATCAATACCTTCATCATATAGTTCATTAAGGATGTCAAACTCATTGAAGTCACCAACCATCATCAGGTCATCAACAAATTTATCGTCACTCATAGCGTTAGCAATCTCTGGGTTGAAGCCGAGTTTCTTATTGTTAGCCTGCTTCATATCGGAAAAAATCTGCATCATCAGCCATACTCCGGCAAACATCGCCGCCATATAAACGAAAGGCCTTAGACGCAACCATGTGGTTGTCTTTGGCTCTGCTTTGATTTCTTTTTCCGGCAATTTTGACATCATTTCCTTTTTAAAATTGTCAAAATATCCCTGCGGAACCTTGAAACCAGGTTCTTTCCCTATCTTATTCAATATGTTTGTTTCCTCTTTCATAGCACTTTTTAGACTATTGATGCGTTTAAAGGTTTAATTGCCTTCAAAATATTTTTCGATTTTCTTTACAGCGTGGTGGAATGATGCCTTTAGTGCGCCAACTGTTGTCCCGAGAATATCAGACATGTCTTCATACTTCATATCGTCAAAGTATTTCATATTGAAGATAATTCTTTGTTTTTCCGGCAGTTGCATAATTGCTTTTTGCAGTTCCTTTTTTAGTTCATCGCCGTCGAACCATTCATCACTTTCAAGGTTGTTGATTAGAAAAGAGTCATCGTCAATGGAAACATTAAGTCGCTGCCTTTCCTTGTTAATAAAAGTGATGGATTCATTAATGGCAATTTTGTATAGCCAAGTTGATAATTTTGCTTCACCGCGGAAGTTCTCAACATTAGACCACGCTTTGAGGAAAGTATTTTGCAGGATATCGTTGGCGTCATCATGAGAAATAACCATTTTTCTAATTTGCCAATATAGTGGTTCGCTATATATGGCAATAACTTCACCGAATGCTTTTCTGCATTGGTGAGGGTCCCTTAGGCGTTCCACTAATTCATTGTTGTCCTGCATAGTTTAAATATTGGTTCGTAAAGATAAATTAAAAATGGGCAATTTGCAAATAAAACAAAGGGGATGCGGTGTTTTGCATCCCTTTTAGCAAAAATTAAGTTGAATGTTAATTAAAAGAGAGGAAGCATTGAGCAATATTTGCAGACTGCCTCGTTACTTTAGAAATTTGTCCTTGCATTTCATCAATTATAACGCACCAAAAAGGGGTTGTGTCAAAATATTTTTTTGAGACAACCCCTTTTAAATCTGCAAATAATCAATCAATTACTTTGCTTCGACTTCTTCGTTTTGTGATTTAACACCGTCAACAACGTTTACGATGTAGTCACCGAGTTTTTCGCTTTCGCAGATAATATCCATATAGAAGATACCTTCTTCGTAAGGATAAATCTTTTGATTAACGTTTTCAACGTTTTCAGAGCGAAGAGAGTTTCTGTAGTTGTTAATTTCGCGTTCTTTGTTGTAAGACTCCATAATGTCCTTTTCGTTAGCAGTCTCAATTTCTCTAAGAATTAGCAGCATATTGTCGAGTGCTTCAGACACGTACTTGAACATTGTTTCAATGTTTTCAACTACCATTTCGTTGAAAACAATTTTGGCTTCGTGTTGTCGAACCATTGTTCTACCGAGGTTGTTGCAACTGTCAGCAATGCTTTCAATCTCGCTGACAATATTCATCATAGCGGAAATCTTCAACTTACCTTCATAACTTAATCGTCCGTCTATAACTTTGTTAAGGTAGTTTGCAATTTCAATTTCCATACGGTCAGATATTTCTTCGTATTTGCCGATTCGAGAGTAAATTTTGTTAAACTCTTCCGATTCAGGTTTTGTGTGAAGCAATGATTTCACCATGCCGAACATTCTGTTAACTCTTTCAGCATAAACAACGATTTCTCTTTGAGCCTGAGTAATGTTCAATTCAGAAGCGCTAAGCATACGGCTTGAAATGAACTTGAGCTGGAATTCGTCGTCTTCCTTGTGGTGCTTTTTTGATTTGAATATGAAGTCACCGACCTTCACAAATTGCTTAGTAAACCAAATCAGGACGCAAACGTTTATAACATTGAATATAGTGTGGAAAATAGAAAGAGCGTAAGAAAGAGTTGTATCGTGTCCTGTTCCTGCGGTTACGACTTCAGGGTTTCCGAAACCGAAGAATTGAGAAATAGCAGCAACGAGGTCAATTAGCGGATAAATTAAGATAAGAGCCCAAAGTACGCCGAAGCAGTTGAATAGCAAGTGTCCGAAAGCGGCTTTTTTAGCGGCATCGTTAGCGCCAAGAGAAGCGATAATAGGAGTGATAGTAGTACCAATATTACTACCAAGTACCATTGCACAAGCGATATCAAAACCAATCCAACCTTTAAGGCACATAATCATGATGATTGCGAATGCTGCGGAAGAAGATTGGATAATCATTGTAATGACAAGCCCGACAAGAGCAAAAAGAAGGACAGAGCCGTAGCCCATTCCGGTATAGTCTTTCAGGAATTCGAGTGCTTCTCCGTCAAGTTCAGGAACGCTTGAGTTTATGTAGTCCAAACCTATGAAAAGCAGGGCAAAACCAATAAGAAGTTCAGCAATAGACTTGTGGTTGCTTTTGCTTGAGAAAAGGAATGCAGTTGCGAAGCCAATCAGAGGCAGCATAAAGGCATTAATGTCAACTTTTCCGAAGAAGGAAATGATCCAGGCTGTGAAAGTTGTACCAACATTAGCACCCATAATGACAGCCATAGAGTCTGCGAGCGACATCAGTCCGGCATTAACGAAACTGACTACCATTACAGTTGAGGCAGAAGAACTTTGGATGAGTGCTGTGATAATGAAACCAGTGAAAAGACCTGTAAAACGGTTTTTCGTCATTGCCGACATAATAGACCTCATACGGTCACCGGCAACTTTTTGCAGGCCTTCGCTCATCACTTTCATACCGTAGAGGAAGAGGCCTACTGCTCCGATAAGAGTCAGGAAATCTAAAAAAGAATACTGCATTTTTTCAGTGAGTTAATTGTTTGCAATCAATCATAATCGAAGATAATCAGTCTTCGCCATAGTGATGGATTTAAACGCGGCGACCACTTACTCATATTCGACACAATTTTATGCAAAGATAAATTTTTATAAATATTCTGCAAAATTTTAGTAACAATTTCGAGACAAAATGGTAAAAAATAAGGTATTAGAAAACTGTCTTTATGTTGTTGATAATATAAATAAAGTTAAATTAAAATGTTTTTGTTGGGTATATAGAAGACGGTTTGATATTTTTGAAAGGATAAAAACGACAATCTTATGAAGCGGTTTATTTATTTGTTTTTGACGGTTTTAGCAATGGTGTTGCTTCCGTCGTGCGACAATGCTGGCGTTGCCGATTCTCCACCACCCATGTATTTTAAATTTGAGGTTTATAATTCGGCAGGTGAGGACTTGGTTAGCAGTGGTAAAACCCGTGAGTTGTATCCCAACTTGAGAATTATCATTAATGGCGAGGCTATCCCGTTGGAATATTGGGACAGTAAGGAAATAGATGAAATGAAGGGCGGGCTTAGGTTCGTTGAGTCGAGATTTGATGAAACCACGATATTCCTTATTTTTGGAATTTTCTTTGAGGAAGAAAATCAGTCATTCGTTGTTGACTGGGGTGACGGCACTACAAATAAGGTTAATTTTACGTGTGACTGGGATGATGTTGGTTGCACGAGATTGTTTGTTGACGGCAAGCTGGTGCCTGTTCGATACAGTTACGAGATAGAGTACAGGTTTGTTAAAGGGTAAGTTAGAAATAACAAGCGGCTCTCAAGAGCCGCTTGTTAAATTGTTAGTATTGTTCTGATTCGTTAGGGAAGTCAGAAGTTTTTACGTCGTCGATATATTTAGCAACGGCGTCATTAATGATAGTGTCAAGGTCGGCATATCTTCTAAGGAATCTTGGGGAGAAGCCTTTGTTAATACCGAGCATGTCGTGCATAACGAGCACTTGACCGTCGCAACCGCCGCCAGCACCAATGCCGATAACTGGGATGTCGAGCATTTGGGCTACTTTAGTAGCCAGGTTTGCAGGGATTTTTTCAAGGACTAGAGCAAAGCATCCAATTTCTTGCAAAAGTTTAGCATCTTCAATCAATTTGTTTGCTTCTGCTTCTTCTTTTGCACGGACTGTGTAGGAACCGAATTTGTTGATTGATTGAGGAGTAAGACCGAGGTGCCCCATGACGGGGATACCTGCAGTAAGTATTCTTTCGATGGATTCCCTAACTTCAGAACCACCTTCAAGTTTCACGCAGTCAGCGTGCGTTTCTTTCATTATTCTGATAGCAGAAGCGAGGGCCTCTTTAGAGTTTCCCTGATATGTACCGAAAGGCATGTCCACGACAACGAGTGCGCGGTTAGTCCCTCTGACAACAGATTTGCCGTGATATATCATTTGGTCGAGAGTCATCGGCAAAGTAGTTACGTTACCAGCCATAACGTTAGAAGCAGAGTCACCGACAAGAATAATGTCCATACCTGCTCCGTCGATAAGTTTGGCCATAGAATAATCGTATGCAGTCAGCATAGCGATTTTTTCGCCACGCTGTTTCATTTCGCTGAGGCGGCGAGTAGTTACTTTTCTTTTGTCTTCAGTGTAAGTTGACATAATATTAATAGTTATGAGTTTTTCTTAACGGGAGGATAGTTTAGAGAGTAGTGCAAGCCTCTTGATTCGTGTCTTTCTTTGGCTTGACGCATAATTAGGTATCCAACGTTAATTAGGTTTCTCAATTCGCAAATTTCTTTAGAAGCCTTGCTCTGCTTGAACAATTTCTCAGTTTCTTCGTAAAGGATGTCGAGTCTGTTCCAAGCCCTGTCAAGACGCAGGTTAGATCTGACAATACCGACATAGGTACTCATAATCTGGTTAACTTCCTTAGCGCTTTGGGTTATAAGTACCATTTCTTCGTTGTGCTGAGTTCCTTCATCATTCCATTCCGGGACATCGTTACGGAAAGAGTAGTGTTGAAGAAGGTTCATACTGTGTTTGGCGGCGGCGTCAGCATAAACGACCGCTTCGATAAGCGAGTTTGAAGCCAGACGGTTACCACCATGAAGACCAGTACAAGAGCATTCACCGACAGCATATAGTCTGTTAATAGAGGATTGACCGTTAAGGTCCACCTTAATACCACCACAAAGGTAGTGAGCGGCTGGAGCGACGGGGATATATTCCTTTGTAATGTCAATACCGAGGCTCAGGCATTTTGCGTATATATTAGGGAAGTGTCTTTTTGTCTCTTCCGGGTCTTTGTGAGTTACGTCAAGGAAAACGTGGTCTTCACCTCTCATTTTCATTTCGTTGTCGATTGCTCTTGCAACGATATCACGAGGAGCGAGAGAAAGTCTCTTGTCGTATTTCTGCATAAATTCCTGCCCGTCAAGAGTTCTCAGGACGGCACCGTAACCTCTCATTGCTTCTGTAATCAGGAAAGAAGGTCTGTCACCCGGATGGTAAAGAGCGGTAGGGTGGAATTGTATAAATTCCATATCCTTAACTTCGCCTTTCGCCCTGTAAACCATTGCTATTCCGTCACCGGTAGCGACAGGAGGGTTTGTTGTAGTTGTATATACTTGACCGATTCCGCCGGTAGCCATAACCGTTATTTTGGACAGGAATGTGTCAACTTTTCCTGTTTTCGGATTAAGTATGTATGCTCCGTAGCAAGTAATGTCAGGCGTTCTTCGAGTAACGATTTTCCCGAGGTGGTGCTGTGTTATAATTTCAACGGCGAACCTGTCTTCCATAACGTCAATGTTAGGATGGTTCTTTACTGCTCTAATAAGGCTTTGTTGAATTTCCGCACCAGTATTGTCAGCGTGGTGCAATATTCTAAATTCAGAGTGACCGCCTTCTCTGTGAAGGTCAAATTCACCATTTTCCTTTTTATCAAAGTTAACTCCCCAATCAATAAGTTCCTTAATTTGACCAGGAGCTTCTTTAACAACTTTTTCTACTGCACTTTTGTCGCTAAGCCAGTCTCCGGCTATCATAGTGTCTTCGATATGCTTTTCGAAGTTATCGACAGCGAGGTTTGTTACTGAGGCAACGCCCCCTTGAGCGTAAAATGTGTTTGCCTCTTCAAGATTAGTCTTGCAAATCAAGGCTACTCGACCTGTTTCTGCCACTTTTAGGGCAAAACTCATACCGGCAATTCCGGAACCGATGACGAGATAATCGTACTTAAATACCATGACTCGAATTTTTTATATTGCAAAAGTAGTCATATTTTTATACCTTGTGGCTATAATTGCGGAAATATTTCAATTATTTCGGTTTTCGGTGGGCTTTTTTCGGAAAATTTTGAATGCCGTAGCTGCAACGATAATGCTCATTATAGGGCTTAGGTAATTGAAGAAGCAGTATGGGAGGTATGTAAGAGTGGACACATTGAGAACAGTTGATTGAGTTAAACTGCAGGAGTTCCAAGGGACAAGCACGGATGTTACTGTTACAGAATCTTCAGTAGTTCTGCTCAGTAGTCGGCTTTCGTAACCCTTTTCCTTGTAAATGTCTTTGAACATATTACCGGTAAGGATAATGCTGATGTACTGGTCAGCCGTTGTAATATTAAGGAATAGCCCGGAAAGAGCCGTTGAGGAAACCATTGAGAATGTTGATTTCATCATATTTGCAAACATATTTGTAATGCTTTTAAGCATGCCGCTTGCAGTCATTGCCCCTCCGAAGCACATGGCACAAAGAATAAGCCATATAGTATTCATCATGCCTTGCATTCCCCTTGTAGCGACCAAATCGTTAACCAGTTGGTTTCCTGTCTCTATTTGTGTGTTAGTCGTTATCATTGCCATAATACCTTCGAAAACTGGTCTTGAGCCATTGCCCAATTCTTCGAGTATATCCTGCTGTGCCCATAAAGCTGCGGTTGTGGCAAGAATTGTTGAAACAAAAAGAGTAATAAGAGATGGTATTCTTTTTGCAATCATAAAACCAGTAAGGATGGGTACAGCCAGTAGCCAAGGCGTTATGTTGAATTTTTCGTTCAGTGTATTTGAAATTTCCTGAATGTTGACTTCACTTGCGGAATTGGAAGTTAGACCGATGATGAAGAATATAATCAGGGTAATGACAATAGATGGAATAGTTGTGATCATCATATATCTGATATGGTCAAATAGCGGAGTTCTTGTTACAGAAGCAGCGAGAACTGTGGTGTCGGAAAGAGGGGATATTTTGTCACCGAAGTATGCACCAGAAATAATAGCACCTGCAATCCAGCCTTCAGAATATCCTTGAGCCTGCCCAATTCCCATAAGAGCGATTCCGATAGTGGCAATAGTTGTCCACGAACTTCCTGTCATAACAGAAACGAGAATGCAAATAATGCAAGCTGAGGCGAGGAAGAATTTCGGGTTTATAACAGCCATTCCGTAGTCAATAAGGGTAGGCACGACTCCGCTAATCATCCAAGCACCGCTTAATGCTCCAATAATAAGAAGGATGAGCATAGCAGAAGCAACCCCCTTGACATTGTCAACAATCTGGTTTTCGAAATTCGCCCAAGGGATTTTATATACAGCCATTCCAATAAGAATGCAGATTGCTGTAGTAAGTAAAAGGGCCACCTGGCTTGGCCCGTTAAGCGAGTTGCTGCCAAAAGTGGAAATAGTTACATACAGGATGCCAATCATTATAGCAATTGGCAAGAAAGAAACAATAGGATTTGGAGTTTTATACATTCTTTTTATCTTCCTTTTTGTTTAGTTCTGGGTATGAAACCCTTGTGTGATACATTGTTCTAAGTCTTGAAATGAAAACTTTCTTTATTTTTTCAACGTCTTTGAAACTCAAAGGAGAATCTTTCATCAGACCTTGAGCGATTTGTCCGTCAATAATTTTGTTAACGAGGTTTTTGATAGCCTCGTCGGAGTACTCTTTTAGACTTCGAGATGCAGCTTCTGTAGCGTCAGCCATCATAAGCAACGAAGTTTCCTTGCTTTGTGGGTTTGGTCCCGGGTATGTATATGGTTCAGGGTCAACCGGTTCTCCACCGTTGTTGTTGCAAGCCGTTGTGTAGAAGAATTTTGCAACGTTTTTTCCGTGGTGTTCCGTAATGAAGTCTTTAATAACGGTTGGAAGTTTTGCTTTTTCAGCAATTTTCATACCGTCAGTAACGTGTCTGATTACAATCTTTGCACTTTGTTCAGGAGTGATCAGTTCATGTGGGTTTATGTCGTGCTGGTTTTCAGTGAAGAATGCAGGGTTTTCCATTTTTCCGATGTCGTGGTAAAGAGCACCGGCCCTTGCAAGTTGGGAATTAGCGCGTATTTCGTGAGCGGCTTCGGAAACGAGGTTTGAAAGTTGCAGTGAATGTTGGAATGTTCCAGGGCATTTTTCAGATAGTTCTCGGAGCAAAGGGTTGTTAACGTCAGCCAGTTCTACGAGGGTTACTTTGGAAGTGAAACCAAATAATCTTTCGAGAACAAAAATGAGGACGTATGTAAACGATAGGAAAATAGCATTAATGCCAAAGAAAAGGAATGCCTTTGGCATGATTGCATTAATGTTTCCGCTTGAGAAAATATAGTATGCCAAGTATATAAATGAATATCCGAGGAAAACGAGAGCTGCTGTTCTGATGAGTTGAGACCTTTTGGTTAGTTCTTGAAGGGAGTTGATTGCAATAGCCGATACAGGCAAGTGTAAAATTATAAACATCAGCGGTTCAGTAGTTGCAAGACTGCAAATTATAACTTGAACCATTGAGGTAAAGAAAGCCGTCCTTGAGTCGAAGAACGTGACAATCAGAATTGGGACTATCGCCACAGGCACGAAGAAAATCGCATTGTGGAACATGTGGAATAGTGTGAATGCAGAGATGGAGAAAACGGTCACGAGAGCAACTGCAAAAGTTAGTTTTCTGCCGTTTTGATAGATTTCGGTTCTGTAAAGTCTGAAGAAAGCATAAAGGAGAGCCAGCATCAGGATAACGATTAGTATATATCCCATAAACGAATAGTGCTCATCAGCGGTTACTCCTCTGTCTTTAATCATTTTTTCGTATGTTTTCAACAGAGTTGCAGTTTGTGGTGTAACTATTTCTCCCAAGTCCACAATTCTTTCGCCTTGCTGTATCATCCCTTTTGCAACAACAGCTGATTGGTATGCCTCGTTAAGCAGTCTTTCTGTCATTACAGTATCCAAAACGATGTTTGGCATAATTATTTGAGCAAGATTTAGGCGTCTGACATCAAAATTTGAACCTGTTGCAGAATCAACAAATTCGTATGCTTCTTTAACGGTTTTCATTTTTTGAGTTGAAACGGAAGTTGCAATGTTCCCATTAATTATCCTAATCTTGTCAGGAATTTTAGATGAGTTTTTTGTTATGTCAGAATCGATAATCCCGTCTTTATATATTTTTCGAAGAATGTTGACTACCATTTCGTTGTCGATTTTCGCAATGACTTCGTTTTCCGTGTTTTGGTTAACTTTACAAACAGGTATAAAAGCCTTGTTAATGCTATCTGTCTTATGCTCAACAGTTGCGGAGTCGGGCATAATAGGCATGTCGAAAGGAGCAGTTAGTAGTGAATATGTCCACGGTTTTCCTATTGTGTATTTGTAATCCTTGTCATAGTTTTCCGGATAGAAATACCCAATAATAATTGCAGCAATAATGAAAATTGCAATTCGGAACAATGCTTTTTTATCGAAATTATTCTTCAGATTCATTTTTATATTTTATGTAGTCATTCTAATTTATTCGAGAGGCATAGGTGATGTTTTTAATTTTTTTAATCTGTCTGCAAAGTCTGTCAACTATACGGGCATCAGAAACTCTCAGGTCGAGCATACATTCGAAAACTCCGTCTTTCGCCTCTATGTCAAGTTTTCGGATATTAATTGACATGTTGATTGAAATTTCGTGAATTAGTTCTTGAAGAATGCCCATTCTGTCTATTCCTTTGACGTTTACGGTTGCGAGAAAGGCAGATTGCAAAGGAGATTCTTCCCATTTGGTTGCAACAAGTCTGTTACCGAAACTGCTTTTTAATTTCATGGCAACGTTGCAATCCATTTTGTGCACGATAACTTCTTCATTGTCGTTAACATACCCAACGACATCATCACCAGGTATAGGATTGCAGCATGTAGCTGTCTTGTAGTTTTGTACACCGTTCTCACTGTAAAGGACGTAAATCTCTTTTTTGTTTATTTTTTGATTGCTTGTTGTTGCCTCGGTGGTATTCTCATTGCTGTCCTTTTTCTGGTTAGAGAAGGGCCATATTTTGTTTAGAATATTTAGAGGCTGCTTTTTGCATAGAGATTTGATAACGCTTTCAGTCAGAGCGACCTTGTCAGAACCGATTGCAAAGTAGAGGTCTTCTCTTGTGTGGAATTGATATGAACCCATTAGTTTTGTGACAAACTTGTTGGAGTCTTCAATCTGATAGTCTTGAATTGCTTTGAGGACAATAGTCTCTCCTTTTTCGGTGATTTTTTTGCGTTCTCGCCTGAGAGCTGCTTCCAATTTGCTTTTTGCCTTTGCCGTAACTACGAAATTCAGCCATTCCGGGGCAGGTTTTTGCTTTTCGGAGGTTAGAATTTCCACTTGGTCACCGCTTTGCAATTTTTGCGAAATAGCGACGAGCTTGTGGTTTACTTTACCGGCGATGCAGTGCGAGCCGAGTTCAGTATGCAGTTCGTAGGCAACGTCGAGCACAGTTGCATTTTTGGGCAGTGTAATCAAATCCCCTTTAGGCGTGAATATGAATATTTCGGTGGCGAAAAGGTTGAGTTTGATAGTATCGAGGAAGTCCATTGCATTTGGCTTAGGCTCTTTAAGTATGTCGGTAATTGTCTTGAGCCAAAGTTCGAGTTCTGATTCTTCGTCGCTTTCCCCGATTTTGTATTTCCAGTGGGCGGCGAAACCTCTTTCGGCTATTTCGTCCATTTTACGGCTTCTGATCTGAACTTCTACCCAGTTTCCGTTTGGTCCCATAACAGTTAAGTGCAAAGCCCTGTATCCGTTTGCTTTAGGGGTGCTGATCCAGTCTCTTGTTCTTGTTGGGTGCAGTCTGTATATATCTGTTATTATAGAGTATATATTCCAGCAAATTTGTTTTTCATTGTCGTTTTCGTTGCAGTCAAATACTATTCTGACAGCATATAAGTCATATACTTCTTCAAAAGGAATGTGCTTTGAATTCATTTTGTTCCATATTGAATAAGCTGATTTGACTCTGGCGAACATGTCAAATTTAAGCCCCATTTTGTTCACCCCAGCCATTACTGGAGCCGAGAAGTCGTTAAAGGCACAGGCACGGCTTTTTTCAGAATCGGCGATAGCCTTTTTTATGTTTGCGTATTGCTCGGGATGTTCGTATTTGAAACTAAGATCTTCAAGTTCTGTTTTGATGGCGAATAGTCCTAATCTGTGGGCGAGAGGAGCGTAGATATAAAGCGTTTCACCAGCAATTTTATATTGTTTGCTTGGTAACATTGATGAAAGAGTTCGCATATTATGCAGTCTGTCGGCCATTTTGATGAGTATAACGCGAATGTCATCAGCCATTGTCAGCAGGAGTTTTCGAAAGTTTTCTGCTTGAGCGGAAGCCTTGTCACCGAAGATACCGCCAGAAATTTTTGTCAGACCGTCAACAAGAGATGCGATTTTTTTACCGAAGTTCATTTCGATGTCTTCGACAGTGTACTCCGTGTCCTCAACGACGTCGTGAAGGAATGCTGCGCAGATAGAAGTTGAGCCAAGTCCAATTTCTTGACTAACAATTTTAGCCACAGCGATAGGGTGCAGGATATACGGTTCTCCAGAGCGCCGCCTGATTCCTTGGTGCGCGTTTTTTGCAAACTCGTATGCACGTTTTATTATTTCCACTTTTTTTCGGTGGTTGCTTTTAAGGTATCCGTTAAGGACGTCCATAAATGCGTCGTCAATAAGTTTGTCTTCCTGCTCTTTCGTGAGGTTTAGTGAATTATAATCGCGATTAACGTCTTCCATAATTGTCTAAAAGTAAAGATTGTGCCATTTACAAAATTAGCGATTATTATATGATATAATCAACTTTTTCAGCGAAAAAATTCTGTCGTTTATAAATCTGGCTGTTAAAAGTATCAAAGATACGAGGGGACAGGTCAAAAATTCATGACTCCGTCCCCTCGTATCTTGATGGTATATGAAATATATGCTATATCATTACTTTGAATTGCTTGTTGGCTAATGTAACAATATAGAAACCGGCAGGCATGCTTATACTGCTTTCGTGACCAGAGTAAACGAGTTTCCCGTTAACGTCAAAAATGCGTATTGGATTATTGCCAGTTGTGCCTGTTACTGTAATTTTGCCTTCCGATGCGATAACTGTTATTGGAGTTGTGATATTTTGTTCTACAGAAGAAAAGTCAGATTCTGATAAATTGTTGAATAGGTTCCAGTATTGGTCAGCGGAATATGCTTCTTTTGAGCCAGTTGGCACAAGGACGGAAGTTGAAGAGTAGTGGTTGTTGCTGAATGTTGATTGAGATATAGTAGGAGGGACTGTGTTTTTTACTTCGATGGTTTGTAATGCGTTGCAACCGAGGAATGCCTGAGTTTTTATCTTCTTAATGCCGTTGCCAATTGATATTCTTGTTAGTCCAGAGCAGTCTCTGAATGCTCGTGTTCCAATTTCTGTAACAGAAGCGGGAATGCTAATGCTGTTTAACCCAATGCAGCCGTAGAAGGCGTAGTCACCAATGGTTTTAACGTCTTCAGGTATTTGCAAGTCAGTAACTTCTTGCCCGTTTACAAACAAATGTCCGGCATGGAATAAAGGGTTTCCTTCGCCTGAAAAGTTTATTGAGCACCAGCCAGACAAATTTGCAATATCTACTCGATTAAGAGCGTAGCAATGGTAGAATGCGTCGTTTCCAATGTTATTTATGTTTTCACCAAAAGACACAGTTTCAATTCCAGAGCAGTTTTTGAAGGCGTTATTTCCGATTTTTGTTACTGAATTGCCAATGCTGAGAGTTTCAGCATTATAGCAACTTAGGAAAGCGCCAATGCCTATTGTCTGGAGGTTTTCACCAGTTGAAATGTTTCTAATGCTTGTGCAATAAGAGAAAGCGTATTGCTTGATTTCTGTTACTGTTGAGGGAATAACAAGGTCTGTGACTTCTTTTCCGTTTAAGAATAAAGAGGCGTATGTTGAAAGCGGGTTGCTTTCACCATATTGAAAATCTATGTTGCACCAAGCGGCCAAGTCGCATATTTCTATTTTTTTAAGTTTTAGACAACCGTAGAAAACGGAATTTCCAAATTTTTTTACTGAAGCGGGGAAAGATAAGGATTCCAGTTTGGCGCATTGTCGGAAAGCGTAGTTTTTCACTTCAGTCAATGATTCAGGCAATGTTACAGATGTCAGTTCGCCGCATTCTTGGAAAAGACCTTCTGGAATGATTTTAACATTATCTCCAAAAGTGGCGGTTTTCAGAGTTGTTGAGTAAGTCAACGGTCCGTAGGAGTATTTCAATTCTCTGCCGATATATATTTATTCTATAGGGCAGTTGGTGAAAATGCCGCTTTTGTAGTCATTTGAAGAGAAACCGCATCCCAATTTCAAAACGCCATCACCTTCAGCAAAAGTGATTTTTTTAGCATTTTTGCATAAGTCGAAAGTGCCGTCAGCAATTGATGCAACTATATAGTTTGCCTGATTTGCCGAGATTGTTGCCGGGATTGTGATTTCTATAATTGCCGGGTCCTCAATGCTGATAACTTGAGCAGTTCCGTCGTCTTGCAAGGAGTATTTTATTCCGTCAATTACTGTGTCTGATGCTGAAAGTGCAGAAATAGGAAAAGCGAAAAAGACTGTTGCTAATAGAAACAATCTAAGGAAATTAGTTAGATATTTCATATAAAATTCAATTATAAAAACGGCTGTAAAGATAGCGAAAAAATGAATTTTTGGAATGCGTCGGCAGACTTTTTTGTAAAAAATCAGTATTTTCCCGAGCGGATTCTGTAAAGCGTTTCCTTGGTGATGTTTAGGAATGAAGCCAGTTGGGTAAGTGACACAGATTCAAGGATTCTCGGATGCTTTTTCATGACCCATTTGTATCTGTCCTTCGCCTCCATACGCAGCATAATCATCATGCTTTCCATATATTTTATTTGGTTTACTAATGCTGTTTCTACGAAATGGTGGAATTTTTCGTTGGCGAGAGATGGCAGTTTTTGGCGGTTGTTTGTGGACGTGAAGCATACTTCAGTGTCTTCAAGAAACTGTACAAACACGTTAAGCCCTCTCTGGCTTTCCGTATATGGAATCATAATGAATTCGTCGTCAAAGGAGAATGAGTAGTTGTATTCTTTACCGTTCTCGATATAGTATGTTCTTGCCACTCCTTTGACGATGAAGAAGTGGTTTTTGAAAATCTCGGTTGTGTCAGTGATTATGTATCCTTTTTCGTAAAGTCTGAATCTAAGGGCATCGAAGATAATCTTCTCTTCCTCAGACGAGATAGAGAAGAGTTTGCGAATATCGTTAATGAACTTGACCGATTTTGCTTCGTTGTCCTTATAGAGATTCGAGGATGTTGGATACTTTTTGTTTGACATTGCTCATTAGCCATGAAGGGGTTGAGGTTGCACCGCAAATGCCGATAGTAGTAACACCGTTCAGCCATTCCGGGTTAATGTCCTCTTCCGCATAAATAATTTTAGTGTTGCTGTTAGCCGCCTTGCATTCGTTGAAAAGAATCATGCCGTTGCTGCTTTTCTTTCCGCTAACGAAAAGAATTAGTTCGTGCTCGGTTGCAAATTTTCTTATACGCGGCATTCTGTTTGCTACTTGCCGGCAGATTGTGTCGTGACATTCAAAACCTGATTTCGGGTTCCTGCTTCGTATTTCGTTCTCTATTTGCTTCAGTCCCTCAAGGGATTTGGTTGTTTGCGAGTATAGAACGATGTCGCGGGAGAAGTCGATATTGTCCACGCCGTCGATATTTTCCACAACAATGGCATTTCCGTCAGTCTGACCGACAAGACCGTTAACTTCTGCGTGACCTAATTTCCCGTAAATGACAATTTGTGGGTTGTTTGGTTCGTTATATGATTTTTTTATCCGTTGCTGCAGTTTCAGGACAACAGGGCATGTTGCATCGATAACTTCGATACCGTTTTCTTTTGCAATTCGGTATGTTTCAGGCGGTTCTCCGTGTGCACGAAGCAGCACTTTGACGTTTTTAAGCGTTTTCAGGTCATCGTGGGTTATTGTTATGAGCCCTTTTCTTTTCAGTCTTTCCACTTCCTGAGAGTTGTGCACAATATCGCCAAGGCAGAAAAGTTTTCCTGATTTTTCAAGTTCCTCTTCCGCTTTTTTTATTGCGGAAACAACGCCGGGGCAGAATCCTGAATCTTTGTCAATTTCGATGCGAACGTCCATTATAGTTTGGCTATTATAGAGTTGTACAAATCCAAAAGCCATTTGTCTTGTTCCTCGATAGTCATGTTTGAGTTGTCGAGTTCAATGGCGTCATCTGCTTTTCTTAGTGGGTTTTCGGCACGGTGCGTGTCGATATAGTCGCGTTCGCAAACGTTTTTGTAAACTTCTTCGTAAGTTATTTCATCACCTTTCGCTTTCAGTTCATCGAAGCGTCTTTTTGCTCTTGTTTCAGCAGAGGCGTTTACGTAAACCTTCATTTCTGCGTCAGGGAAAACAACGGTGCCAATATCTCTTCCGTCCATTACGATACCTTTATCTTTTCCCATTGCCTGCTGCTGCTTGACGAGTTCACTACGCACGAAAGGCACTGCGGCAACGATGCTTACCTTGTTTGAAACAGGCATCTGACGGATTTCCTTTTCAACGTTTTCACCGTTAAGGTAAGTTTCAGACTTTCCGTCGTTGTTGATAAAACGTATTTCGATGCCGTCCATCATGGATTGCAGTTTGTCGGTATTTAATTCATTTCCGTTGAATAGGTTGTTTCTCAAGCAGAAAAGAGTGACGGCACGGTACATTGCACCGGTGTCGATATAAGCGTAACCGATTTTCTTAGCGAGGCATTTAGCCATAGTGCTTTTGCCGGAAGAAGAAAATCCGTCGAAAGCAATAGTTATGAGATTGTTTTTAGTCATTGTTCTTAAATTCGTAAAGATTAGTAGAAAAGTTAACCATAAAAGTAGTTCCACCGATATGGGGTTGAGCAAATGCTATTCCAACTCTCAGTTTTGAAGTGTTCAGCCCGGCAGCGGCAGAAAAACCTGAAAGGAAATTCCTTGAGTAAGTAGCCATATCGGTTTTTGTTTTGTGGTTATATCCCAAGCCGATATAGAATTTTTCAGTAGGCGCGTATTCGAGAGCGAAAACCATGTGCCTGAACAGATTGCTGATAAATTTGCTTTTCAGTTCGAGGGCGGAGTTAGGGTCGTTGTCATCTATTCTGTCGTAGTAAGGTAGTTTCATTTTGCTCAAGTTATGAGCGGTAATTGACAGCCTGAAAGGACTGTTGCCTAAAGTTTGGGAATAACCTAATTGGATGTCCCAAGGAAGTCTGTCGTAATGGTCGTTGAATCTTTTTACTTGCCCGCCAAGGTTTTTCGCAACGATAGATAGTGATAAGTCTTTGTCTGGATTATAATAGTTAAAACCAAGGTCTGCAGCAATTGCCATTGCAGAATATTGCTCGTAACTTGACTGTATGAATTTAAGTGAAATTCCACCACGAATCCTGTCGTTAAAGTCGTGTGAATAAGAGCCTGTAATGATGATGTCTCGAGGGTTAAAAGTACCCAATTCCACTCCATTCTCATCTCTGTTAGTCATAGAGCCATAACCGAAATATTGTATTCCGGCAGCCCACGCAGAATGTTCGCCGGCTTCTTTGCCAAATCTGACAGAAGCGAAGTTGCTTCCGCCGAGGTATCTCATATAACTTACACCGAGTTGCATGTCAACTTCAGAACCTAAAAGGGCAGGGTTCTGCTCATAGAGGTTAATGTCGTCGTCAATAATTGAAATATTTGTTCCGCCTAACCCATAGGCGTGTGAAGAGGTTGTGACATTCAGAAAATTATATGCAGTTCTCCCGTCCTGAGCATTGGAGAGCAGGCACACGGCAAATGACGCAAATGTCAGCAGATATTTTAATAAAAACTTATTCATAGATAAAATGACATACTGATGCCATAAATAATAACGCAAAAATAGGGATAATAGTGTATAAATTCAAAACAAAAGTAATAAGCAATATTATTAATAACATTTAGTAACAGAAAACAGAATGTTCTTAACGGAATGTTTTCTTAAAATATATTTATAGAAAATGGTGAAAATCAGAATATGAGAGGCTCAAAATGCAAGTATTTTGTGAAAAAAAACAAAACAAATTCAAATTAACACAATTCGATATTATATCTATTGCAGTTTTGCATTTCAGGCTCTATATTTGCGAAAGATAAAAGCAGAATATGTGTAAGTCTTTAGGAATATTAACTCTCATCTCTCTGTTAGGGATGCTTGGCTTTGACACCTATAGTCAAGTTACGCGAGTTGCAATAGAGAATCCTTGTGGAAAAAGTGCCAATTATATAGACGTATATGAATATGACTATGTTGAAGAGCAGCCTCAATTTCCAGGAGGTGACCGCGGTTTGATAAATTATATCAACAGTACGCGAGAATATCCTTACGAGGCGTACGAGCACCGCATACAAGGCCGCGTTATTTGCAGTTTTGTGGTTAATTCAGACGGAACAATCTGCAATATATCAATATTGTCGCGGACACATCCTCTTCTTAACCATGAGGCAGTCCGCATAATCAAAGGAATGCCGGTATGGCGGGCAGGCAAGATGCATGGAGAGAATGTTCCGGTTCGGTGTATTTTGCCAATAGCATTCCGTCTTTAGTATGACCTAATACAAATCTTTTTCATAATCTTATATTTTGCCTCCTAACCCGTTGATGGGTGCAGGAGGTTTTTTTATAGTAGGTCGGTAAAAAAGAGATATTATCCTGATTTAATTTGTAATTTTGCATAATATATGAATCGGGTTGGCTTATTTGCAATAAAATGGTGATTTTTGCGTTATAGGTTTGTATTATATTTATCATTGAAAATGAGGAGTTTATTAATAATATTTTCGGTGTTGTTCATTGTGGGGTTTGCTTCGTGCATTGAAGATGATTTCACAACGAGCAGTAGTGATGTGCTTGAGTTTTCGACAGATACACTCAGTTTTGATACTGTTTTTACAGGTGAAGTAACAGCGACAAAGCGTTTTTTGGTTTATAACCGTCACAAAAAACAATTGAATATAGAGCGCATATCGCTTGCTGGAGCACCTGAAGGGGCAAAATTCTATCTTAATGTTGACGGAAGGAGTGGCGAGGCTTTCCAAGATGTTGAGGTTCGAGGAGAAGACAGTATTTATGTTTTTGTTGAGGCTCGAGTTGAATCAAATAATGAAGATTTGCCGTTTGATGTATTTGATAATCTGAATTTTGTTACAAATGGTGTTGTTCAGACTGTTGTTTTGCGAGCTGCAGGGCAGAATGCTAATACTCTACGCAGCGTTCGCATTACGGAAAATACGACATTCGACGGAGAGCGTCCGTATAGGATTATGGATAGCGTTATTGTAGAGGAAGGGGCTACTCTGACGATTCCAGCGGGAAAGACTGTATATTTCCATGATAAGGCTTGGCTGGAAGTGCGTGGAAAACTTATTGCCAAAGGAAGTGTTGATGAAAATATTATTTTCCGTGCAGACCGTCTTGACAAGGTTGCCGGGTCTATCCCCTTTGAACTGATGGCAGGCCAATGGGGAGGAATAAGGCTGGCAAAAGAAAGTTTCGGCAATGAGTTTGCCTATGTTTACATGCATGGGTCGTCGTTTGGCTTGGAGGCTGATTCTTGCGGAGTAACGGATAAGTCAAAGATAAATTTGTTTAATTCAGTACTGCATAATTCATCAGGTTCGGTTTTAAAGGCATCGCATTGTAAAATAGATGCTGTTGGCTGTGAGTTTTCAGATTGTAAGAATGGAGTTTTGGATTTAACAGGTGGTACATATACATTTAATAACTGTACTTTTGCCAATTATTATCTTTTTGATGCAATAACAAGTCCTATTCTAACACTGTCGTATCTGATGCCTGATGATAAGATTTATTCGAATCCGCTAATGGAGGCAGATTTTAATAACTGTGTTGTTTATGGCAATTCTTCAGATATCAGTCATGGGGACCTTTTGGGAAGTAAGGTGAGGTTGCGTAATTGCCTGCTTCGCTCACGTGGAGAGGATGACGCTAATTTTATCAACTGTGTATGGGGTGAAGATCCTCTATATTATACAGTTAGAGAAGACTATATCTTTGATTACCGCCTACGCAACGAAAGCCCGGCAATCGGTAAAGGTTCAATCGGTTTGATGCCGGAGAGTGCGCGATATGATTTTTACGGCAACGACCGCAAGTCAGCGACTGGCCTTGATTTGGGGGCTTATGTATGGATTGAGAAGAAAGAAGAAAAGAAATGAATACGAGAATTTCAATAACGGTGCGCATGCATGCATATCACGGGGTAATGCCGCAGGAGCGTCAGGTAGGTAATGACTTTGTCGTTGCATTGACTGTTGACTATCCCTTTGAATCTGCAATGAGCAGTGATGCCCTTGAAGATACTCTGAGTTATGCGGATGTATCTGCTGTTGTTAGTCGAGAGATGGCAGAACCGTCACAATTGCTTGAGCATGTTGCCGGTAGAATAATAGGGTCATTGAAACAAGAGTTTCCCAAAATAACAGGAGGTAAGATTAGGATAACAAAAGTAAAGCCACCAATAGCGGGAGATGTTGTCGCTGCCGTAGAAGTAGAGTGGTAGTAAATGAACATATAGACACAAACAATTGTTTTAGGAAAAAAGATTTGTTATGGTATTTCAATGTGCCATCATCTTCGGATGCTTGGCTTTAGGAGAGTTGGTGGTTTGGCTTACAGGCATCAAACTGCCGTCAAGTATTATCGGCATGCTATTGCTGACATTCTTTTTGCGAATGAAGTGGATAAAATTGCGTTGGGTAGAAGGCATATCCAATTTTCTTGTAAAGAATCTGGGATTCTTCTTTGTTCCGCCTGGAGTTGCGTTGATGCTTTATCTTGACGTCATAAAGGCGCAGTTGCTGCCAATTTTAATAGCATCGGTTGTCAGTACTGTTATAGTGATAATAGTTACGGGTTGGATTCATCAAGTTGTTAGAAAAATTCAGAATGGAATACATTAATAATCCCTATTTTCTACTTGCATTGACATTTTGTGTTTTTGCGGTAGCACAGATATATCAGAAAAAGTTGAATAGTAGTCTGTTTAATCCTATTTTGATAACGATTTCTCTGATAATTATCTTTCTGCTTGTTTTCGATATTCCCTTTGAAACGTATCAGCAGAGTGGCCAGTATATAGACTTTTGGTTGAAGCCAGCAGTGGTTGCGTTGGGAGTTCCATTATATAAGCAGTTATCAACAATAAAGAAGCAGTTGCTGCCCATATTGCTGTCTGCTTTAGGCGGTTGTGTGTCAGGAGTTATATCAGTAGTCTTTGTCGCCGAGATGTGTGGTGCATCACGCGAGATAGTTATGTCGCTTGCAGCCAAATCAGTAACTACTCCGATTGCAATGGAGGTAACAGAGTCACTTGGAGGTATTCCGTCGCTGACAGCAGCGGTAGTTGTTGCCGTTGGAATCTTTGGAGGGATGACAGGATTCACAGTAATGCGTTATTCACATGTTGATAGCCCTATCGCACAAGGATTGTCATTAGGCGCGGCAGCACATGCAGTGGGCACATCACGAGCAATTGGAGTTAGTGACCGTTATGGAGCCTTTGCCAGCCTTGGTTTGACTCTGAATGGAATTTTTACGGCACTTCTTACTCCAACAATCTTGAGGTTAATGGGATATTTTTAGTGCTAAAAATTTGATATTATATATATTTTGCTCATTTTTGCAATAATAAAAATTACTGATATGAAAAACTATTTGTTACTGATAGCATTTTTGTCCGTATTGTTAGTTTCATGCGGCAAGGAAGAAAAAAAGGTTGATAATTCTACAAAGTCTGTCTTTGAAACAATTAGCGAGCGTCACTGCTTTAAAATTAATTTTGCTGACTCAACTTATTATGAGGGACTTGACAGAGAACCTTATTCAGAAATAAAGATGCAAATCCTTTGGCCTGAAATGCTTTTGGGCAAGACTCCAGAGCCATTGCAGAAGGAAATACTTGCAATGGCGTTCAGTGATACGATTTCTAATGTTGCCAGTGGAATAAAGAGTGTTTTGTCAGCACCTATATTCTATGAGGATATTGATGGCGTTACACAGACAGAGGTTGATTCTATTCCGCAGGATTTTTCATCATATCTGTTTGTAGAAGTTGCACCTGTACACATGGACAATAAGGTTATTTCATACGAAGTAAACACCTCTTCTTATGTTATGGGAGCCGCTCACGGTATGTATTCATCACAATATACAAGTTATGATCTAATTAATGGCAAGGTTATAGAGTTGTCAGATTTATTTGTTGACAAGAATAAGTTGTTACCCATTATTAAAGGACAGATAGAAGAGCAATATGGAGCAAAGGACAATTGCATAGATTATGACAAGGTGGAAGTTTCTGACAATTTCTATATTGATGGAAATGTTCTGGTTTTCTGTTATAATCCATACGATATTGCATGCTATGCGCAAGGAATTGTAAAAGCAGAGGTCCCATTTTTTAATTTGCTTGGTGCGAATAATATAACAGCATATGGACAGAAGTTGCTGTCATTATGTGAGTAGTTTCTGATGTTTTATAAGGACAAAATAAGTATATTAGAGCGAAGTTTTCGCGAAAATTATCTCTTGGTCGGAGTATTCTTGTGCTTCCTTTGGGGAGTAGAGATGCTCCGGCTTCCAGTTTATGGTGCAACATTTATAACGTTGCTAGCGTGTGCTCCTGGAAGTTATGATTTTGTTGATACCCTTGCCGGTCTGGCAGTTGTCGTTGCCGATGCGTTAGTTCTTTCATTGCCGGCTCTTTTTATTGTCAAGCACAAGTGGATTTTGTTTGTGTTGATAGGCTTGTTTGATATTTTTTGCGTCGTTCAGCGGCTTTATGCGGCTGTGTATATGGACTTGATGCCTTTTTCGCATCTGCTACTTTTTGACAATGTCAATACAGTGCTGATTGATAGTGCAGTAGGCTTGCTTTCGATAAAAGATTTGCTTGTGTTTATCCCTTTGTTAGCCCTTATTGCAGTTGATTGGAAGTTAAAGGGTGGAAAACGGTACGGAAAAAAGCCTGTAATCCTCTCTATTGCAGTCGCTTTTGTTGGGTATTTCCTTGCAGGAGTAAATAATGTTTTAGCCATAAGTAATGATGATTATTCATTATTACAGCCATATACAACAGTTTATAAGACTCGTGGATATGTTTGTGACAATGGCTTGGTGCCTTATGCTTTATTTTCGTTTGTTAATGCCGTTCTTCCAGAAAATTTGTCGGAAGAGGAATTAGCAGAGGTTGACAAATTTATTTCAGAGATTCCGAAATATCGTGACAATACTTATTCACAAGGGGAAAAGAATTTGATAATCGTTGTTGTAGAATCGATGAATTCCTGGCTTTTCAACAGGGAGGTTAATGGAGTGCGTATAATGCCGCATCTTGACAGTCTAATGCGTTGTGAAGGCACAATTTCCGCGCTTAAGGTGTTTCCACAAGTCAAGGACGGACGCTCAAGTGACGGGCATTTTATCATCAATACAGGGCTATTGCCTCTCAGCTCTGGATCTGTTGCAACTTCGTATTGCCATCCATATCCGTCGTTGGCGAAAGCGCTGAAGTCAAAAGGATATGCTTCTTTTAATATGGTTTGTGATGACCGCTTAGCGTGGAATCAGGAAAAACTAAGTTATGCTCTTGGGTTTGATACTATTTATGACAGCACTATTGGCGGAAAAAGGCTTGATGCAATTTCAGATGGCGAAATGCTTGGAAATGCTGTGCAAAAGTTAAAGGCAATGCCTCAACCGTTTTTTGCACAGTTGGTAACAATTTCTACTCACCAGCCAGGGTACAAGACGGAAAAGCCAACAGCCCTTTCTGAGTATAAGATTCAGACAGACCGAGTTATAAATGCTCTTGAAAATTTTCACACACTTGATAGTCAGTTGTGGAATTTTGTAGAAGAATTAAAGATTAACGGGCTTTATGATAATTCTATAATAATCATTGTTTCAGACCATAATGATGTCAATTATAATGAATTTGCAGGCATTCCTGAGCATGTTCCGGAAGATACTTATTGCTCGTTTATTGCTTTGAATACTAATTTAAGCAAGTCGCTTGAGAATGTGTATGGGCAGGTAGATATTTATCCTACACTTCTTGATCTTATGGGTCTCAATGATTATTGCTGGAAAGGTTTGGGCTACAGTATGCTTAGGGAAGTGCAGCCTAATGTTGCGGCTTATTGTGACGGAACGTTTGCCGGAGATTCCCAATCTCCATTTGTGGAGCGATGTAAGCGAGCATGGGATATTTCTTCAATGATAATCAAGGGGAATGTAATCCCAGCAGGTTGTTAGTGCTATATTAGCATTTTTTACAAAGTCTAAGGCTTGTTCTATTTTTTTGATAATACATTGTAATTTAGGGGGATTATAATTTATTGTTTGCAGAATTCGGTAATTTGGCATTTTTGTTTTGATGATTTTGTGGGAATGAGTTTCCGTTATATCTGGATTTTGCATTTTATCAATTATAACGCATCTAAAAGGGGTTGCATCAAAAATTAAATTTGACACAACCCCTCTCGGTTATTAAAAGTTTTGCAAATTCTTATATTGCTTGTTCTATGTTCCAGACGAATGCTCTAAGTCCGAGTTGTGGGCTTTGCTCGTCGAGTTTCTTCAGTTCTCCGAGAAGCGGTTTCACCTTTTCATCGTCAACAACAGTAATGTATGCACTGTTAAGCGTAGGCCATGCGTGTGACCCCAAGTGCGGTTCTCCTGTTTTGCTTCCAGCACCGATAAGTGTGTCCCAACCTGTGTAACCTTTGATATTCAGGTGCATAAATATGGTGTTAATATCCTCAAGGTGAGCCTGATTGAATGAAATGAGTATTGCTTTCATCTTAATTTTCGTTTTGCAATTTTTTCAATTCTTTTTTTCTTTTTCTTCTGATGCCGTTAGCGGCAAAAGCGCCATAAAGAGTAGGAATTATAATAAGAGTAATTAAAGTTGAGAATGAAAGACCGAACGCCACTGACATACCAAGCGGTTTCCACATCTCAGAACCTTCACCAGCACCCATTGCCATAGGCACCATACCGAAAACAGTAGTAAGGGTTGTCATAAGGATTGGGCGAAGACGAGATTTTCCAGATGTAACGACTGCATGAGTCAGACCAAGGCCTCTTTCACGACAAAGCATAATGTAGTCGATAAGCACGATACCATTGTTAACCACAATACCAACAAGCATTAGAACGCCGAGAATTGCCATGACACTCATTGGAGTTCCAGTTACAAATAGACCGATAAGCACACCTGTCACTGCAAATGGAATTGAGAACATGATTACGAATGGATATGTAAGAGACTCAAATTGAGAAGCCATGATAATGAATACCATAATTATAATCAATAACAACAGGATACCCATGTCGAAGAAAGTGTCAGACTGGTCTTCGAAAGTACCGCCATATTGCCAAGAGAAACCAGTAGGAGCAGGATTGTCTGCAAGAATCTTATTAGCGGCAGTTATAACGTCACTCATAGCGAATCCGTGGGCTACAATACATTTAACGGTAATAAGTCTTTGTCTGTCCTTACGTTCGATAGTAGGAGGCGTTTCAGATTCAACAACCTGTCCGAGGTCACGAATTTTGATACCTTTCCCTGCTGCGTTGTAGATTGTTATGTTCTCAATATCTTCAACAGTTTCTCTAAATTGGCGGTCATATCTAACGCGAATGTCGTATTCCTCACCGTCTTCACGGAAATAAGAAGAAACATTACCATTGATTCTGTTTCTAAGGAATGCGGCTGCTGTTGACATGTTCAAGCCGTTTAGAGCAAGTTTCTCGCGGTCAAAGTCCACTCGGTATTCAGGAGTGTATTCGTCGCGGCTGATGTTGACTTGAGAGCACCCTTCGTATTTTTTCATTGCGTCGGCAATTAGAGCGGCGTATTTGTCACCTTCATTAAAGTCGTAACCATATATTTCAATGTCAACAGCGGCTTCACCACCGATACCGCCACCGCCACCACCGGCAGAAACGTTGAAAGTTCTGATTTCTGGGTATTGCTCAAGGTCAAGACGCATTTCATCACAAATCTGGTTTAGTGATTTCTCTCGTTTTGAAGAGGTTGTTGTCTTGATATTGAAAGAAAGGATATTGTTACCATTATCCTGCAAGTTGCCGAATACGTTATCCTCACCTGCTTGACCTTCCTGGAAATTGATATTCAGTATTTCCGGGTATTTTTCCTTGAATTGCTTAACAATTCGGAAACCCAGGTCACGTGTAATTTCCTGTCTCGTTCCTGTAGGGAGATTTATTTTAACAGAAATTCTCGCATTATCTTGTGAAGGGAAGAATTCAGTCTTAATGAATGGCATAAGAATGAATAGGGAGCCTACAAATAGTGCCAGCATCGATGTAATTGTTGTTTTCCTGTGTTTAATACACCAGTGTAACAATTTTCCGTATGCAACAGTCATACCTTTTAGGAATTTGTCGAAAGGAACAAATATAATTTTCTGGAAGGTGTTTTGCTTAGTGCTTAGTTTTAGCATAAGAGCACAAAGTGTAGGAGTCAAAGTGATAGCACCAATTGTTGATACAGTCAAGATAATTGTTACCATCCAACCTAACTGTCGGAACATAATGCCTGTAATGCCTTCCACCATAGTTAATGGGAGGAATACAGCAATAGTTGTTAAAGTTGAGGCAATAACCGAAATGGCAACTTCGTTAGTCGCAAACATGGCAGCCTGGCGGGGGCGACTACCTCTTTCGATGTGAGTTGTGATATTTTCAAGTACCACAATTGCATTATCGACAACCATACCAATTGCAATAGACAATGCACTCATTGAAATAATGTTCAGGGTATTGCCCGTTGCGAGAAGATAAATCAAAGCGGCAAGCAAAGAAATAGGAATTGTCAGTACGACAACGAATGTTGCTCTCCATCTTCCAAGGAACATCAAAACAACGAAACTTACAATTAAAAGAGTTGTTAAGATGGTGTCTTGCAAAGAGTTGATTGTCAAAATGATATTTTCTGATGTGTCAACAATAGGAGTAATCTTGATGTCAGAAGGCAATGTTTTCTCAATTTCTGCAAGTTTTTTGTTGACTGCTTTTACGATGTTAACAGAGTTTGCGCCTGATTGCTTCTGGATGACAAGCATACCACCTCTCTCACCATTAGTGAAAGATTCTTGCATTCTTTCTTGAGCACCGTCGAAAACTCTTGCAACGTCGCGAAGATATACAGGAACTCCATTTGATGTTCCAACAACAAGGTCAAGAAGTTCGTTTGTATTTTTAAATTCCTTTTGTACTCTTAAAGAATATACATTAGAGCCAACGTCGAAAGAGCCGGCAGGTATGTTTTTGTTTTCAGCACTGATAACGGAACCTATATTCTCGATTGTTATACCGTATGCTTCCAGTTTCAGCGGGTCACAGTAAACTTGAATTTCACGTTCTGGCAATCCGGCAATTGATACTGTACCAACACCGGAAACTCGTGCGAGAGGAGTTGCAACCTGGTCGTCAAGTATTTTGTAAAGGCCAGAGAATGACTCTTTTGCAGTTACTGAAAGCATCAAAATAGGGATATCTTCAGTACCGAACTTGAAAAGGATTGGAGTACTTGCACCGTCAGGGAGTGTTGTTGCCCTATCGAGTTTGTCGCGAACGTCGTTTGTCGCAACGTCAATGTCTGTACCGTACTCGAATTGAAGAGTTACGATTGAAATACCCTCGCGAGATTTAGAAGTAACGTGCTTTAGGTCAGAAACACCATTAAGAACGTTTTCAAGAGGACGTGTGATATTCGTTTCAATGTCTTCCGCACTTGCACCGGAATAAGAGGTCATAACCATAATGTTGTTGGTTTCTATTTCCGGTAGAAGGTCTATTGAAAGACGAGTTAGAGAGAATAGGCCGAATATGGCTATCCCGAGGAATATCAATATTGTTGTGATCGGTCGCTTGACCGCTGCTTGATATATGCTCATTTTTATTTGTTTTCAGTCTGTTTTTTGCTATCAATGATTTGAACTTTAGCACCGTCTTTTAGACGAGTCTGCCCTGTAATAACAACAGTTTCGCCAGCATTCAATCCGCTAATTATCTCAAATTCATTTCCGAAACGGTCTCCTAATTCAACTTTCCTGTATTCAGCCTTACCGTCAACGATAACGAAAACGTATCTGTCGCCAGAGCCGGTAAGTTTCTTGATGCAGCGGTCTGCAACAAGTATTTTCTTTGATTTGGCTTGGTTTATGGTCACTCTTGCAAACATACCTGGTCTAACTCTTTCATTTGTGTTGTCAACTCTAAGTTCAACAGGGAATGTTCTTGTTGCAGGGTCAATTGTAGGGTAAATCAAATGTACCTTTGCCTTGAAAGTTTCGTTGCCGTAAACGTCAAGTTTGAAGTTTACGTCCATTCCTTTCTTTATTGTTGTAAACATTGATTCAGAGACGTTTACGATTAGTTTTACCGGTCTGATTTTCTCTATTGTGTAAAGAGGTGTGCCAGCAGAGTACATATCTCCTGAGTCGTAGTTTCTTTTAGTTACTATACCGCTTATCGGGCTTAGTAAAGTTGTGTTTTCAACAATGTTGTTATAGTTTCTTTTTGATACGTCGAGGGCGAGTTTTTTAGAATCCCATTCGGATTTTGAAGTTCCCCCTATTTTGTATAGTTCATCCACTCTGTTGAATTCTATCTGGTTGTTTTCCATTTGGAGTTTTGCTTGAACAAGCGAAACGTCATCCATCTCGGCAAGTTTCTGACCTGCTTTAACATGGTCACCCACTTCAACGTACACTTTTTTGATTCTGCCAGAAGATTGTGGTGCAATGTTATTTGTTATTTCAGCCTCTACAGTGCCAGTGAAAGTGTTGGAGCCTTCGAGTTCCCGTTCAACGGATTGAACAACTTCTACTTTAGTGGCTTCTTCTTTTACCTCCGTGTTTTGTTCTTCATTTTTGGAGCATGCTGTTAGCATTAAGGTAGAGATAATAGCCACAGATGCGCTGAATTTCAGTTTGTTATGTATTCTTTTCATATTGAGTGGTTTTTTTATTCGTTAATAGAGGTTTCATCATATCCCATTGTTTCTTCGAGAGAAGCCTTTGCAGAAAGGAAGTTGAAAATTGCTTGGTTTGCTTGAAGTTTAGCCCTTGTGAGAGCCAGACGAGAGTCGTCCATTTCGAGGATAGTTCCTGCTCCTGTGTCATATCGTTTTACAGCAATGTCGTATCCTTTCTGTGCCTGTGCGATACCGGCACGGGCAACATTATGAGATTTTATAGATGTTCTCATCTTGTCGGTATAGTTTTTGACAGCGACCATAAGGTTTCGTTCAACGTCGTATTTGTTGAGTTCTATTTCTTCCATATCTATTTTCGCCTGTTTTAGGGCAGAAAAGCGTTTTCCGCTAGAGAAGATAGGAATTTTTAGGCTTAGTGCTACCATTGAGTACGGGTCCCACTGATAATTTTTGAATTTGAAGTCTTCCGACATGGCGTTCCATTTATAGGATATAGATAGTCCGAGGGTAGGGTAGTATTCAGCTTGAGCAGCGTCTTTTGTCTTTTTTAGCATCTTTCTCTGGATGTTAAGTTGCCTTAAAGAACTGTTGCTGGCAATCAGTGTTGTGTCGATTGTCATATACACTTCTTCCAGTCTGTTTTTATAGTCATGCAGGCTTTCAGTGCATTCTATTTTTGTGTCAAGGTTGATTCCCATCAAGGCTTTTAGTTGCCATTTTGCAAGAGCAATAGCGTTTTCTGCTTCGTAAAGGCTTGGTTCAATGTTTTTTACAGCAACGTCTGCTCTGATTTTATCGTATTCTGAAACAATGCCTTGGTCAAATTTATTGCTAATGTCAACATAGTTGTTATATGCATTTTGGTATGTTTCTTTGTACACGTCGTAAGAGTCGTTAGCAAGCATGACTGTGTAGTATGCTTGTTTGACGTTGTTGATGAGTGTAACTTTGGATTGTCGAGATTGCTCAACTGCGAGTTCAACATTGTCGGCAGTAATGCTTAACTGCTTCCATAGTTGAGGAGCGATAATCGGCATTGAGGCAGAGAAACCAAGAGACCAAGTGTTGTTTCTACCAACGGCGATACCAGTGTTTTTTGAAGGTTTCTGCTGTTGTTCGGAGTTTTCGCCACCTAGTCCAGGCATTGAGCCACTCATATACATTACTTGCTTTTTGATTGTTCTGCTGTAGTCAGCACCGAAGTCGATTTGCGGGAACAGAGAGGCGAGTACTCCTTTCCTTGAATATTCCACTTTCTTAACTTCGTGGTTTGCGATTTTTACAGACGGGCTTTCCGCTAAAGCGATTTCGAGGGCCTTGTTTAGGGTAAGGTCCAAATTCATGCTATCTTTGGGAATAGCAGGGGTGTCGAGTTGCTGTGCTTTTCCAATAGCCGTTAGCAAGATTATTGCTACTGCCAAAAGAAATTTTCGGGCAATTGTAGTTGTCATATCCTTAGTCCTTGAGTTAATACAATAAAAAAAGCGACCAACCGTGTTGATTGATCGCTTGAGTGGGCGTTGACGGATTCGAACCGCCGACCCTCTGCTTGTAAGGCAGATGCTCTGAACCAGCTGAGCTAAACGCCCTTTAGTTTTCTAAAGCGATGCAAAGGTACGCCAATTTTTTTAATTTGCAAACTTTTTCGCAAAAAAAATTTTTAGAAAAGTGATTTTTGGCGATTTTTTTACCCTTTTCAACTTGCTGGGTACAAATTTATAATAGGTGTAGTATATAGAATATGATATTTATCATATATTTTTTTAGGTTTACAAAAAATTGAGAATATTAACTTTTGTAATGAAAATATGGATATTAGGTAAGGAAAAATGAATGCAATGAAAAATAATGTTTTTTACTGCATTGAAGTCAGTGTATTTATAATTTTTTTGTATAGTTATGGCTCTGTTATAAAATATTTTAAATTTTAGATTCACTTTTTTAGAGTTGAGGGCAAAGTGCTATCTTTACCGTCAAATAAACTATAATAAAACTATGAGAAGAATTGGAAGAATAATTGTATCTGTGGTGTTGCTTCTATGCGGAATGCTGCAGGTAGAAGCGGTTGCTCCAAAGTATGAGCATCGCAGTATGTGGGTAGCGACTGTTTCCAATATTGACTGGCCGACCAGCCGTGGCTCAAGTCAGGCTGCGGCAGAGATTCAGAAGAAAGAGATGATTCGTATTCTGGATGATCTCCAGAGGGCGAATTTTAACGCCGTGAATTTTCAGATACGCCCGATGGCAGATGCTTTGTATAATTCTGCGTATGAGCCGTGGTCGTATTATGTATCCGGGCAAAGAGGCAAGGCTCCAGCCTATGATCCGTTGGCTTTTGTTGTGGAAGAGTGTCACAAGCGTGGCCTTGAATGCTATGGTTGGGTTAATCCGCTTCGCTTTTCCAATGGCTCCAAGTATGGTACGCCAAATGATGTTCAGATGCAGAATGACGGGTGGATAATCTCTCACGGTGGCAAAATGATTATGAATCCTGCTTTACCGGCAGTTCGCCAGCGAGTCGTTGACGTATGTAAGGATATTCTTTCAAAATATGATATAGATGGTCTCGTCTTTGATGACTATTTCTACCCGAGTGGTATCCCTACCAATTCCAGTGCAGGGGATTATAATCAGTGGAAGGCTTCCGGTACGTGAGATTTTGGAGACTGGCGTCGTGCGAATGTCAATACTCTTATTAAAGAAGTTTATGAAATGATTCAGTCATATAAACCTTATGTCAGATTTGGTATGAGTCCACGCGGTATTGCTTGTACGGATGCTTCTGTGGCTGAGTCGCATGGCGTTGACCGTTGCCTTTCTGGTTATGATTCGCAATATACTCAGATCTTCTGCGATCCTGTTCAATGGTATGAGGATCGTTCAATTGACTTTATGTCGCCTCAAATCTATTGGGCTCGCGGTTATAATCTCGGTGACTTTTCTATCTTATGTCCCTGGTGGGCAAAAGTGGCCAAAAAGTTCGGGCGCCATTTCTATACTTCACACAGCCTTGAGTACTTCAAGGATTCAAACAAGACTACCCGTGAGCAGGATTTTGCCGGGATGGCAGCCCAGGCGCAGATGAATAGAGACGAGTCGCTTGACGGGGCTCCGGGGGCAGTTTTCTATTCATATACTTGTCCAGGAGCGAGAACGGAAGATGGAAAGGATTTCTTTGACTATATGCGTGTCAATGCATTTGAGACAAAGGCTCTTCAGCCGGCAATGACATGGAAGAACGCTCCAACACAGGGTACAGTTCAAGGGTTGCGAGTTTCTAATGGCAATTTAACTTGGGAAAAGGTTGAAAATGTTAGATATGCCGTTTATTTGCTACCTAAAAATTCTGAGCATTCCGCAAAGGGTTTGACAGCGCAAAATCTGAAGGCTCACACCTATTATAATATATATACTATACCGGAGGGTTGTGAGGATTGTGAATTTGCTGTTACTATTGTTGACAGATATGGCAATGAGTATGAAGCGGCGTGGCTTTCTCTTTCTTCCGGAGGCGTTGAAGACGTAGAGGAGGAAACTGTTGAAGTGGCTGTAGGGCAAGACGGCGTTTCATTCAGCAGCTGCGTTGATGCGTCGCTCTATGATGTATCCGGCAGGTTGCTTGTAAAGGTTGAGGATTCCTGCTTTATGCCTGTTGGTAGTTATTGTGGGGTGGCTGTTCTTAAGTATAAAGAAGGTGATTCTGTTAAAACCAAAAAGTTGGTTTTTTAAGATAGTGTCCCAAAATAAAATAGGAGAACCGTGCAGGTTTAAAAATGTGTTTATAATATTTAATTATTCTTTATATCATCAAAAAAAAGTCATAAAGAATTATGTAATTAAAAAAAAAGATGTAGTTTTGTATGAATTTAGTTGAATAAAAGTATTCTCGATGCGAAACTGTAAAGAACAAAGGTTCAGCGGTTTAACAAAGAATTGGCAAAGCGGTGTTTTATTTGTTAAAATTTGGCTTTTATGTGACTAAATTTATGACAAGGAGTGTTAAAACAAATATAAGCCTAATATAAACTAAAAACCTTGAACATAAACAAACAAAAAGTAATTATGAGAAAACAGTTATTGCTTCTGTTATTTTCCCTCTTTGCGGTTGTGGGTTATGCTCGCACTGTATCGGGTGTTGTTACTTCAGCTTCAGACAAGGAGCCATTGATTGGCGCAACAGTCAAAGTTGTAGGAACTCCGCGCGCTACAGCCACCGATTTTGACGGAAAATATACAATCGAAGCCGGGGACAATGATGTCCTGGAGGTTTCTTACATCGGTATGACAGCATCCAAGATTAAAGTTGGAGGTCGCGATGTCGTGAATGTAGAGTTGCAAGAGAACTCACAGGTTCTTGACGAAGTCGTAGTAACAGCGATGGGTCAGACTCAAGAAAAGAAGAAATTGAACTTCGCGGTTCAGTCATTGGATTCAGATGACGTAACAGCAGGTAGCTCTGCTAACTTTGCAAACAGTTTGCAAGGTAAGGTGTCTGGTTTGCAGGTATCAGCAGGCGGTAGTTCACCAAACTCATCAACACAGGTTATTATCCGTGCGATTTCATCAATCAACCCGGCACAAAGTAACGAGCCGTTGATTATTATTGACGGTATGCCAGTTCGTGGTGCAGGTACAAGCCTTGGTGACCTTAACCCTAACGACATTGAGAACATGAGTGTCTTGAAGGGTGCTGCAGCATCTGCCCTTTATGGTCAGGAAGCAGCAAACGGCGTTATCATGATTACAACAAAGAAAGGTCAAGTTGGTCAGATTAAGGTGACAGCGCAAGGCAGTTGGGAAATTAACACAACAATGCGTGAGCCAAAATTGCAAGATCAATTTGTTGGCGGTACTGCTGGCTTCTATAAGGAGAATTCAGTTGGTGGTTGGGGCCCATATTTGAAAGAAGGAGATCGCGTTTACGACAACCTTGGCAACTTCCTCGGAACAGGTTTCATGCAGAAGTATGACTTGTCTATTTCTGGTGGTAGCGAAAAATTCAGCGCTTATGCATCAGCAGGTTATATGAATAACGAAGGTGTTGTTCCAAATGACTTCAGAAACCGTTTGAACGTTTTTGTAAAGGGTGAATACAATCCTTCAAAGCAAGTTTCAATTCAATTGTCAACAAACTTTATCAATAGCAAGAGCCGTGGTTTCGGTAACTCAATGTCAACAATCTATGGTTGGTCAATCAACCGTGATATGGCAGATTATGTAACAAAAGAGGGCCGTCCAAACTGGTCAAACCGTTACGATAACTGGGATGTTTTGTTGGATGATCAAAAGATTGATGCAGTTGTTTCTCCATACTTCGGAAGATATATGGACAAGTCAGAAACGCAATCTACTCGTATGATCATTAACGGTCAAATTAAGTATGAGCCAATCAAGAACCTTGTATTTACAGGAAAATTGGGTTATGAGAAGAGCTTCTCAACATACGAGTCTTATAGCGTTCCACGCTTTGTAGACAGCGATTTTAAAGATCCAAACAACTCAGCATTTGCAGACTATAAGTATAAATTTGGTGCGTTTACGTTCCAGCCATCAAATAATACACAGTTTACAGCACAAATCTTAGGTACATATAATGTGACATTTGCAGATGATTATACATTGAATATTCTTGCTGGTGCAGATTATAAGGAAAGCAATGGTGCTGAAGCTTCTCTTGCTGGTATGGAGTACCAACTTGATGGAGACTTCTATTCATTTATGAATACAAACCCTATCTTGTACTCTACACCTCACCCTGATTATCCAATTTCATTGTATCACTCAAGCAGAAACAAGTTTGGATATTTCGGAGAACTTCGTTTTGACTATAGGGGTATGGCACAATTGTCAGTAACAGCACGTTATGACGGTTCATCAACATTGAAACAAGTTGACTGTACATACTTCTACCCATCTGTAACTGGTGGTATCATTTTCTCAGAACTATTCAAACTTCAAAATGACTGGTTCTCTTACGGTAAGATCCGTGGTAACTGGGCGAAGGTAGGTAAAGATGCACCTGGATACCGCTTCCAAAAAGCATTTAAGAACTGGGAAGTATTCCCTGACGGTGGTTGGGGTATTGATGCAACAGCTGCACCTGCAATTATGCTAGAGCCAGAGATGACAAACTCTTGGGAAGTTGGTGCTGACTTGCGTTTCTTCGATTCACGCACTCGTTTGGACGTTGCATGGTACTCAACAACAGTTGATAACCAAATCGTACAGGTACGCGTGTCTCCAGCATCAGGTACGATTTTACAAACACGTAATGAGGGTTCTGTAGAAAATAAGGGTCTTGAATTGACACTTAGCCAGGATATCCTCCGTATGAAGGATTTCTCATGGACAGCAACAGCAAACTTCTCATTCAACCGCGGTAAGGTGAAATCATTGCCAGAAGATGTTTCTCAATTGGCAGGAACACAATATGGTGATATCTATACAGCAGCATATCTCGGACAATCAACAACAGGTTTGTCAGGTAAGGATTATGAAAGAACACCAGACGGACAAATAATTGTTAACCAGGATGGTTATCCTGTAATTAGTGCTGTTAAGACAAATTACATCGGTAACCGCGAACCAGACTTCTTGTTAGGTTTGGGTTCAACATTCACATGGAAAGACCTTTCAGTTAGTTTCTTGATTGACGGCCGTTGCGGTGGTGATGTAGTAAACGTAACACGTCGTGGTTTGGTAGGAAACGGTATGGAAAATCTTCTTACAAAATACCGTAACCACGAAGTTGTAGTAAACGGTGTTGTAAAACAACCAGACGGATCATACGCTCCTAACAAGACTCCAGTATTGTTTGATAGTAAATTTATTAGCGACTACTATAGTTCAGTATCATCAAACTTTATAGAAGACGGTTCTTATATCCGTTTGAGCCACTTGACAATTGGTTATGACTTCTCTAAGTTGCTTGCAAAGAACTGCCCAGTCAAGGGCTTGAAGTTAACAGCAACAGGCCGTAACTTATTCTTGCTAACCAAGTACACAGGTTCAGATCCACAAATCCTTGGCGGAAATGGTGGTGGCACAGGTTCTGCCGGTGTCGATAACTATAGTGTACCTTCAACACGCAGTTTCAACTTCACTCTTAGTGCAACTTTCTAAAAACAGAAAATATGAACAAACTGAAATTTATAGCAATGTCGTTACTGCTTGGAGGACTTGGACTTGCAGGTACAACAAGTTGTGTCGATATTCTTGATGATAATGAAAATCCGGACAAGCCGTCAACAATCAGTCCGGAGGTTGGTTTGCCTGTAGTAGTTTTCTATTCTGCGCAGACCAATTATGACCACGCTGAATACAATATCTACTTGTCACAATGCTTGACAACAACAGGTATGTCGCAAACAGGTTCTTATGGCTATAAGAGCGGATGGGAGATGTTGACAATGAACCGTCACCCGCAGTGGCGTCGTCACTTCTATGACTTGGGTGAGAATATTAATATTCTTCTTAAGAATGCAGAAGATTACAAGACTCCTAACTATGGTTTGATAGCACGTACAATTCGTTTGATGTCAACACAATTGACAACAGATGCATTTGGTGACATGCCACGTTCAGAGGCATATAAGTCAAATTCACCGAAGTATGACTCTCAGGCAAGTATTTATAAATGGATGCTTGAAGAAGCAGATGCTTTGATTGCAGACTATGAAAATCCTGAGTTGACAGAATGTCCGACAAACAGGATTATAACAATCAAGCAAGACCGTGTTTATGGCGGTGACTTGAAGAAATGGAAAGGTTTGGTATATGCTATTAAGGCACGTATCCTTTTGCGTAATATTCCTAACATTGATACATCAGCAAAGACTTGCCAGGCTATCTATGATGCTGCAGCAAAGGCAGTTGAGATTTGGAGAAGCGATGCAACATACGGTGACTTTTTCGGATGTGAGCCACGTTACAAATTCGACGGAGGTTCTCAGCAGAAGAATGCACCATGGAGTATTGCTCAACCAATTATCAACTCTTGGGAGTCACGTAAGAACTTGTTGACAGAAGCCGTACCTTCTAAGTTTATGCTTGAAGACTGTATGGGTGTCTTTAAAAAGAGTGATGAGGTTAACGGAGGAGCATTCGTGGTAAACCGCGGATGGGCGGATGACCCACGTGCAATTTTGTTGTTCACCCCTCGTACAGGTCCAGCATCTGCAACAAATACAACAGCAAAAATAAAACTTCGCTGGTTGGAAAATAATATTGGTTGCGGTACATCATTTAAGGCTGCTAACTTCCCAGATCTTTACTCAGGTGCATACGCTTATGACACTAAAGCATACGTTCCTTTGTTTACAATGGAAGAACTTTACTTTATCCAAGCAGAGGCTAAGTACTGGATGGGTGATAAGGTAACAGCATGTCAGTTGGCAAAAGATGCTACACGTGCAAATATCGAGCGTCACCTTGCAGCATTCCAGGAAAAGTATCCAGATGTTATGTATCCTGGTAATGTTACAGACAAGGGTTTCCAAAAATTTGACCCGAGAGAGGTTTCAAAAGAAGGTGTTTTCACTTTGTCAGAAGCACGTTGGGATGCAACAGTAGAAGCATTCCTTAATAATGCGGACCAAGAGGGTGAAAAACTTGCTCCAGTAAAAGGTGTTACAGATTCAAAGACTCCGGGTAACCATCGTTGGTACTTCAATGAGTCGGAGTTCTCATTGAGTGACTTGATGATGCAGAAGTATGTGGCAATGTACATGCAACCAGAGCAATGGACTGATATGCGTCGTTATCACTTTAGCAACGAGCGTAACAAATATGGTATTGGTCCTAACCAAGAAATCGTATATGAGGGACTTCGCCGTCCGTATAACTTGTATGCGCCATATTGGGTAGATGGTTTGACAGAGGAGCAAAAGGAAAATACTTGGATCCAACGTATTAACTATGACCCAGAAACAGAGGAAAGATACAACAAGGCTGAGTTGGAAAGACTTGGTGCTTATAAGAACTATAAGTGGTTGCAGAAGCCGATGATCTGGGCTGAGAAAGCAGGAGTTCGTACATCATTGACAGCAGAATAATTTAAAACAGATAATTATTATGAAATTACAATATAAATTAGGGGCCATTGCATTATCAGTAGTTGCTTTGTCATCCTGTGAAATGAACGATCCATATGGAGACGTTGTAGAGGTTGGCCAGCCGGTGCCAACAGTTTCATGGGAACTTGGAGGATCAGTAGCAACTGCAGGTGACTCTGTTTCATTCCTTGGAAAGTATTATGCTGAAAAGGGAAGAACAATTGATCATTCAGAAGTGTGGGCTCTTGTTTCAAAGGAAGAATCATGTGAGGCAACATTGAGGTTGTCATCTTCATTGGCATATACCAAGTCAGTTGGTTTTAGTGATACAATTCGCATGAGCCAAAAGGTTAGTGAGTATCCTCATTCACAAGCAGAGTGGGATGGCTATGAGTTCGTATTGAACGCAAAGTTCCCAACTTCACAAACATTGAAAACCTTGATTTGGCAGAATATCCCGAAATGGGATGCTGATAAATTTGCAGCATATTTCCCACAAGGATTCAAAGAGGAGTTTGTTGAGCATGTGCTTGGTGAAATGGTAAAGGATGCATGTTATAATGACCTCCGTCACGTATATATCAACTATGATTTTTCAGTAGACCAATTCCAGTCAGTTATTGCTAAGCATGCAGAATTAGATGCTGCTATTCTTAACAAACTAGCGTTGGTAGACGCTGGTGAGAAATCAGATGCATGGTATACAGATGTAGAGAAGGTGGTTGGCAAATACTATAAGACAGTAGATGCAGAAGGAAAGACTGTATATAATGAAGTAGGTCTCGATTTCAATGATCCGAACATTCCAGTATATAATGTTTACGAGTCTTCAGCATGGGTTTTCTGTCGTTATGACGATGACCAAGGTAAGATTTTGACATCAGTTCGTCCTGAGTATATTCCGTTCTTTAAGGATTTGATTACTCTTATTCCTTTCCAAGATTGGATTTACAATGTTGGCGAAAAGCAATATGCAGTATCATTCAAGAGATCTTATGGATTAGGTGTTGTATTCAAGGTTTATGATACTGATGGCAATGTTGGTTATACAACAGAACCCAAAAAGGTTAGTCTTAACTAATTAATTGAGAAAAAATGAAGAAGTTATTAAAAAATATTTGTTTATTCAGCGCTTTGCTTTTCGCTTTCTCTTCATGTGTTGAGAGTGATCCGGAGTACACAGATTTCCCATCAAAGGATGTTGATTTTAGGTATTCAGTTGCACCTAACGCCGAAGGCGAAGTAGAGTTTGCGTTGGATTATTATGTTGTATCTACAATTCAATTTACAAATACTTCTGCAAAGTCAGGTAAATTGACTTGGGATTTTGGTGACGGTCAGACTTCGAACGAGGCAAATCCGTTGCATAAGTATGAAAAAGCAGGTACTTACAAGGTTGCATTGACAGTAGAAGGTGTAGGTACTCGCACATATCCTATTATGATTTATGATATCGCACCAGTCCTTTCAATTAAGGATAAGAGTGCAGATGTTGTATTGGCTAATGAGGTGACAGTTGACTTGGGAATTTTCCTACCGAATCCGGAAAAGTTGAAAGTCGAATATGAATTGTTCTTCCCAGAAGGTGCAATTAATAAAGATGGCGCAGAGATTACAGAACCTATCAAAATCATCGAGGAAAACGGTAAGGTTCAATTCCCGGAAGGCATCAAGTTCCGTAACATTGGATCACAGAAGGTTCTTGTAAAGACAACATTCGATGTTGATGGAAACCCAAGAAAATTGGAAGATTCTTACGTAAATGTTCAAGTTGGTTCGCCAATCGAGGCTCCTACACTATATTATGCAGTATATGGAGGCAATATTATGGCTTATAAGTTATTGGATGAAACAAAACTTCCAGAAGGAACAAAGAATCTTCCATTCGATATGGGAGTAAATAGTGGAACAACACCAGTATGTCTTGTATTCGCTGACGGTGTTGGTGAGGAAGGTCAATCAGGAACAATTTATATCCTTGACCCAGGAAAACAATACACTTATATTAATGACGAAAATAATGTCTTGGGCGATGGTAAGATTTCTGTTATGAATCCTGACGGAACAGGTGTTAATGTATTTGTTACAAATGTTGGTCAAGGAGCGTTCTTTGACCCATTCTATGGTGCCGTTGACGGAAATAACTTGATTTACTCAGACCGCAACACTGGTCTGCGCAAGACAGACCTTAAGGCTCGTGGTGAGAAAGAGAAGAATGATTACCTTGTTCAAAATGACTATCTTGCATACTATAGCCGCACATCTTTGGCATACGGTGCAATCAGTTGTACAATCTTGAAGGACAGTAAGGGTAACTACTGGTGGGGCAAGTGCTTCAACGGTAATGGTATCTTCCGTTTCAAGGCTGAAAACATTGGCTACTACAAGGATAACAAGGTACTTCCAAATAAGGTTATCTTGGAGAATAGAAACTTGAAGTCATTTATGATAGACGAAGGAAGAAGCGGTTTGTATGTATTCCGTACAAAAGATGCAGATACTGGTTTCTATGCTTATACACTTCCAGGTGACTTTGAAGATGTTTCTGCACCAGTTGCAAAATTCAGCATAGAAGCAGATCCTATGAATACATCAGCAGATGAAGGTTTGTATGTTACACAAATGGCTCTTGATAAAGAAACCGGTTATGTTTACTTTGGATTCAACAAGGCAGCGACAGACAATTCAGCTTATGCAACAGGTATGCTTTACTACAATCCAGACAGCAAGAAGTTGCACTCTGTAGATGTAATTAAGGATAAGATTCTTGGCGTTGTTGTCAACGATCATAAGACAAATTTATTCTAAACATCAGTTTAATATAAATTCATGATTTTACAAGAGCCACACTTCTCCATAAGGATGGTTGTGTGGCTCTTGTTTTAATAGATATGATGAAAACTAATTTATTCCGATATACAATACTCCTTTTATTAGTGATAGCGTCGTTGCCGGCTTCCGGCAATAAGCGAGAGCAGCGAGCAGCGTGGATGTCAGGCTTTGTCAGTGACTGGCCATCATCTGCAATCACGACAGCAAATGCGGAAACGCACAAGCGTCAATGCCAAGAGCATCTTGATACGATGCAAAGGGCGAATTTTACAACAGTCTATTATCACGTCCGCACAATGTGCGATGCTATGTATGACTCAAAATATGAGCCATGGTCGAGTTACGTTTCCGGAACCAGAGGAAAAGCACCGGCATTTGACCCGTTTGCTTATATCCTTGAGCAGGCGCATGCCCGCGGTTTGGAGGTTTATGCGTGGTTGAACCCGTACAGGTATATCAATTCCAGTTATTCCAGTGGATATGGAAATGCCGGGGGAGACAAGAATTATGAGAACAGTCATCCAGAATGGCTTATAGAATGGAATAACGGAGGAACAACATGGACAATTCTAAATCCTGCTTTACCCGAGGTTAAGCAGAGAATTGTAGATGTTATCGCCGATATAATGAGCAAATACGATATCGATGGTGTCATTTTCGATGACTATTTCTATCAGAATGGTCTTCCAGAAAGTTATGATGCTGCCGATTACACAAAATATACAGAAGGCGGAGGCACGCTTTCACAAGCCGATTGGCGTAGAGAGAACGTTAACGATATGGTAAGAATGGTAAATGCCTATATCAAATCCACAAAGCCGTGGGTTCGTTTTGGTATTGGTCCAGCCGGCGTAGCGGGAAAACCAGAAGTTACAGCCAAGTACGGATTGCCTGCTTGTCCAGGAAGTGACTGGCAGTATAATGGCATCAGTTCAGATCCTTTGGCATGGCTTGCGGAAGGCTCGATAGATTTTATCTCTCCACAGGTCTATTGGAATATAGGAAATGAAAATTCGGATTTTGCGAATATCACTCCATGGTGGTATATGGCTTGCAAGAAGTTTAACCGCCATTGCTATATTAGCCAAAGCCTTACAGGAAATTTCGGAAAGGCGGGCAGTCTTGATGAGTTTGTCAACCAAGTTGAGATGATACGAGCATCAAACGAGCAGGAGGCTTGCGGGTATGTGTTCTTCCCGTGGAGGTTCTGCAAAAACTATACAAAGGAAATTAATGGAGTTAAGACAAATATTCCGACCTATTTTCGACGCAATGTCTATGCGCATAAGGCACTTTCTCCCGTTGTTACTTGGATGCCGTCAAAAGCATTTGGAAAAATAAGCAATTTGACCAGAAATGGAAGAAAGTTGACATGGACAGGAGAAGATAATGTCAAGTATTCTATCTATGCTGTTCCAAAGAGCGTCAAGCAGTCTGAATTCCGCAAGGAGCAGGAGTATTTGATGGGAATCAGTTATGAAGCGTCATACAGTATTCCAGAGACAAATCCGAAATACCCGGAGCAAGGCGTTTCAGATGCTGATTTGGACAAATATAATTACGCCGTTTGTGTTCTTGACCGCTATGGGAATGAGTATGCTGCGTTCTTTACAGATCCGGAAGCGGCAGATGCAAAGGCTCCGGTATTGACTTATCCTACAAATGGAGTTGAAACGCCGTCGTTCTTTAACTTTAAGTGGGAAGGCAATGGCCAGAATTATGAGTTGGTAGTTGCAGAGGATTCAGAATTGAAAAATATTGTATATAAAACAGAATTGTCAGACCAGTATAAGTTTTCGGCAGATGTCTATGGCTTTGAGGCAGGAAAAACATATTATTGGAGAGTCAGTTCAAGGGCAAACAATGTTGGAGAGTTGAAATCAGAAGTCCGTTCCTTTAAGGTAGATGAGTTTAGAGTAAAAACACCTATTGAAGGAAGTGATGCTGTTGCAGACAATCCAGAAATATCCTGGTCAGTTGTTGAAGGGGCAGATAAATACAAACTTGAAATATCCAATTCTAAATTATTTAAGAAAGTTACTGTTGTCAGAGAGGTAAAAGAGGCTAAGTGCCAAATTGAGCCTTATCTCTTGTCAGGAAATACCACTTATTATGTTAGAGTAAGCACAGAATTCAATGGCAGGTCGTTTGTTACGAAAGAGTCAAGTTTTAGGACAGTATTGATAGAAGGAGTAAAGCCCGAAATTGTCAGACCTTTAGAAAATGGTCAGACATTGTACTCAAACAATACAGTAGGTGTAGCCCCACAGAGGGGAATCACTGTCTTGAAGATAATGATTAGTCCAAATGAAAAATTCTCCGCACGTTCATCTTACAACGGCACATTTACGCAGTTTGAGACTTCCACGCCAGAGTTGTCAACAATCAAGGTTGGTTCGTCTAAACTTGCAGATGGCAAGACTTACTATGTCCGTGCACAGGTTTCTTATATTGGAGCCGAGGGAGGAACAGTGACCAGTGAATGGTCAGATGTAAAGACTTTTGTTTACAGTTCAGAGCAGGGTGGCGTTTCTTCAATTACTGGAGCAGCACTCCATTATGCAGATGGCATTCTTATGACGGGAATGCCGGGTGCTTCAGTGGCTGTTTACGGCATTTCGGGTGCATTGGCAGGAAGTTATACATCTGACAGAGCCGGCAATGCTGATTTGACAAGCCTGCCTTCAGGTGTCTATGTTGCCAAAGTTATAGATGGCATAAAAGTTGAGAATATTAAAATAGTAAAATAATAAAACCATTAGAAAAATGAAGAAAATTTGTCTATTCTTAATGACAGCCGTTCTCTTCCTTGCCAATTCGTTGGAAACATCGGCGGTTAAGAGAGAGCAGCGGGCAACGTGGATGTCAGCATTTACGCAGTGCTGGCCAACAAGTCCTATTACGGCATCAACAGCGAATACACATAAGCGTATTTGTATCAACAACCTTGACTCATTGCAGAAGAATAACATGACAACAATTTATTATCATGTTAGGACAATGTGTGACGCAATGTATGATTCAAAGTATGAACCTTGGTCAAGTTATGTTTCAGGCACTCGTGGTGAAGCCCCAATTTTTGACCCGTTTGCATATCTTATCGAGAATGCTCATGCCCGTGGTATTGAGGTATATGCATGGTTGAACCCGTATCGTTATCTTAATAGCATCTATGCTGATAACTATGGCTCTGAGGGAGGTGACAAAAACTATGAAAACAGTCATCCGGATTGGTTGATAGAATGGAAAAACGGCGACAGAATGTGGACAATTCTTAATCCGGCATTGCCAGAGGTTAAGCAGCGCATAGTTGACGTTGTAGCAGATATTATGTCAAAATATGATATTGACGGTATTGTTTTTGATGACTATTTCTATCAGAAAGGTTTGCCATTGAGTTATGATGCTGCAGATTACGAAAAGTACAAGGCTGCAGGCGGAACCTTGTCACAAGGCGATTGGCGACGTGAAAACGTTAACGATATGGTCCGCAAGGTTAATGCCTACATCAAGTCAACAAAGCCATGGGTTCGCTTTGGTATCGGTCCTGCCGGCGTTGCTTGCGGTACTAACTTGAAAGCCGTTGCCGACAAGTATGGAATCGAGCCGTGTCCTGGTAGCGACTGGCAGTATAATGAAATTTATTCCGACCCTATCGCATGGTATAAAGAAGGTTCTATCGACTTTATGTCACCGCAGGTTTATTGGGTTATTAACGGAACTAACGACTATAGAGCAGTCTCTACATGGTGGTATAAGGTAGCGGCAAAATTCAACCGTCACTGCTATGTTAGTCAGGATTTGTCAAATTCTGCAAGTGGAGTAGCATCATTCAGCGAATTCCTCAATGAGATTGATGTTACTCGTACAGCCGATGAGATGGATGCTCCTGGAACGGTTTATTTCCCATGGAAGAGCCTCAAGGCAAGAACGCAGAGAGTAAATCGCAAAAATCAGTTCTTGTTGAATTATTTGCGATATAATGCTTTTCAATATAAAGCCTTAACTCCAGCCGCAACATGGATTAATACAGAGTGCCCTGGACAAGTATCTTCAGTTAAGCGTAATGGCAGAAGTCTTACTTGGAATGGACCGTCAAATGTCAAATACACAATCTATGCAGTGCCAAAGGATATTGCATTTGCAAACTTCCACAAGGAAGAAGAGTACTTGAGGGCAATATCATATACATCGTCATGGGAAATACCGGCATACGACAGCAATTATGCTAATTTCGGCATATCAGATGAAGATTTGGATAAGTATAACTACGCAGTCTGTGTGCTTGACCGTTATGGCAAAGAGTATAGTGCTGTTTTTGAAGGGGCAACAGTCGTTCCCTCAGAGAAGCCTGTAATAACATATCCAGCCAATGGAAACAAGGCGGCGGCCGTCTTTGATTTTAAGTGGACAGGCAAGGCTTCAACATTTGAAATTGCGATAGCGACAGATGCCGCAATGAAAAATATTCTGGTTAAGAGAGAAGTAAGCGGCAATTATGTAAAGTCGTCAGATGTTTATGATTTTGAGGCAGAAAAGACTTACTACTGCACAATTACAGCAAGAGACAATAATGCAACTGAGACACGTTCTGACGTAGTTTCATTTACAGTAGATGTATTGCGTATCACTTCACCATTAAATGAAGCAACAGGCTGTGAAGATAATCTTACAATTTCATGGTCAACAGCAACACCTGGAGCCGTTCTACGCATTGCTTCAGATTCTTCAATGGAAACTGTTGTCTATGAGGCAAAGACGGATAAGGATTCTCATAAGATACCTGAATTTACATTGTGTGGCAATTTAACATATTATGCCCAGGTAGTTGCAGGAGAGATGGCAACGAAAGTTGTTAGTTTCACTGTTAAGAATATGGTTCCTTCAGTTCCTGTATTTACAAATCCAACAGTCAACGGTCAGACAATTTATTCAAATCATCGCATTTGCTTGGAGCCGGAACGTGGAATCTATTTGACAAGAATAGAGGTTTGTGCAACTCAGTCTTTTGGAACTCGTTCTTCCTATATATTCAACGGCAAGGACTTTACATTCATGACACCAAATTTATCAGAGGTAAGGGTTGGTCCGTCAACAAGTTCTCCACTTCTTACTGACGGAAAGACATATTATGTTCGTGCCAAGTACACTTATTATAACGAAGCAGGCAAGTCAGCAGATACCGAGTATTCACCTGTAATGTCATTTGTTTATAATAAGGACGCGGGCATCCAGTCACTTGAAGTTGCCGATGTTATAATTACAAATGATGTATTGCAGACAGAGGAAGCCGATGCTTCAGTAAATGTATTTACGCTTGACGGCAAACTTGTAATGACAACAGTTACAGATTCAAATGGCGACGCATCGCTTGAAGAACTGGAAAGCGGTTCATATATTGTAACAGTAGTTGTTGGAGGTAAGAAGCATTCTTTGAAGTATATCAAGTAATAAGAATATCATATCATTAGCTGCGCCAGTCTCTACGGATAACCGTATAAGGCTGGCGTACTTTTTTTGAGGGTTTTAAGTTAAAAAGGGTTTTTCTCTGTCAGAATAGAGATTAAATAACTATCTTCGCATTTTGAAGAGAATTAAAGGATGGCAAAGAATACAACATCGTTGGTACAGGAGCAAAAACAGGTACTGCGGCAGTCGCCACAGCAGATAATGCTTGGGAAACTGCTGGAGATGAATGGTATTGAACTTGAGGAAAAAGTCCGTAACGAACTTGAAGTTAATCCAGCCTTGAAATCTTCAGAAGAAACAGAAGGCGATTATTCCGGAAATGAAAGTTCAGCAGGCGCGGAATATGAAGACGGCGAAGGACTTGAGCAACCGTACAAGCAGGAAACAGCAGAAGAGATGCAAAAGAATGATTATCGTTCAGAAGACGATATTCCTTCTTATCGCCTTGAGGCAAAGAATTATAGCGTAAATGATGAGTTCTATATTCCAGAAGCGGTAGAGGAAAGCACTTTGTCAGATTATCTCTTAGAGCAGATGTCAGAGCGTGAACTAACCGAAAAGCAGAAGGCTATTGCTGATTACCTTATAGGGAGTATCGATTCCAACGGCTATATGCTTCGCAGCCTTCAGGATATATCCGATGACCTGATTTTGTCAGAAAATATAGATGCATCAGTATCTGAGATAGATGATGTTTTCCAGATTATACGCAGTTTTGATCCGGCAGGTGTTGGGGCGGTAAATCTCCGTGACTGCCTTCTTTTGCAACTTGAGCGGCTGAAGGGGACCTTGAAAAATCGTCGTGCATACGAGATTATCGACAAATATTTTGATGCGTTTTCAAAAAAGCATTATGATAAGATAATAGAGTCGATGCAACTAAGCCGAGATGAGTTTGAAGAAGCCTATGAAGCAATCCTGCCACTCAACCCCAAGCCGGGAAATGAATATTCAGGAGGGGCAAGTGACAACTCGCAGCATATTAATCCCGATTTCAGGGTTGAGGTGCAAGACGACCGTAGCATAACACTGACACTGCTAAACAGAGTTCCAGATTTGCAGATAGAGGAATGCTTTGAAGCCGAATACGGAAAGTTGCAGGAGCAGAAGTATCTTAGCCGGAAGGAAAGGGAGCAGAACCGTTTTATAATAGATAAATATGAGTCGGCAGAGGCATTTATCAATGCCCTGAAGCAGAGGCAGAAAACGCTTTACAGTATTGGTATGGCTATAGTAAAGTGGCAGTCAGATTTTTTCTTTACGGAAGATGAAATGGATTTGCGTCCGATGGCATTGCGTGATATTTCAGAAATAACAGGCTTTGACCAGTCTGTAATATCTCGTGCAACGGCAAAGAAATATCTTGAGACAGAGACACTCATCTATCCGTTGAAGACATTTTTTGTAAGCAAGATAACCAATGAAAGCGGAGAGGATATTTCTTCTCGTGAAGTACAGGCTATATTGCGAGAGATTATTAATAACGAAAACAAAGACAAACCATATTCAGACGAGCAGTTGGTTCATCTGCTGAAGGCACAGGGTTACGATATAGCCCGTCGGACAGTAGCAAAGTACCGTGACAAGATGCAGATACCAGTAGCCCGACTACGCAAAGAATTGTAAGATATGAATACAAATGAAGTAATAATAAGTTTTGAGCAGAAAGCAATGCGGGTTATCCACTATGTATCCGTGTTTTTCTCAACTTTGTTGACGCCTTTAATGATGCCCACTTATGGTATTATAGTGTCGTTGTGGATGTCGAGTCTGCTTGTGTTGACCTTGCCGACAAAGATGACCGTTCTTGGAGTTGTTTTTCTAATAACTGGTGTGGTTCCGGTCCTTTCGTTTATACTTTTGAAATATCTTAAAATAATAGATGATATCCATTTAAATGGTCGCAAAGAGCGATTGTTGCCCTATGTTATAATGATAGTCTGCTATGTTTCAACAGCCATCTATCTCTTTATGATAAATGCTCCCGAATGGATGTGGATGTTTATGTTTGGAGGCGGTTGTGCTGCACTTGTTTCTCTGATAATCAATTTTAAATGGAAAATCAGCGCACACATGGCAGGAATCGGAGGGCTTATCGGACTTTTATGCCGCATTAATGCCGGTGGAGACGGGGCATTTGACCTGTTGCCGGTTATTTGTGCAACTATTTTCATAGCAGGCATCTTGGGGACCTCCCGCGTGGCTATGGAGCGTCACACCGTAATGCAAGTCCTTGCAGGTACGGTAAATGGATTTGTTTGGGTATATTTCTTATAAAAGCAATACAATATGAAACCGTTGGTAAGTATAATCATGGGTAGCACCTCCGATTTGCCAATTATGGAAAAGGCAGCGAAGTTGCTTGATGAGTTTGAAATTCCTTTTGAGATGAATGCGTTGTCTGCACACCGCACACCTGTTGAAGTGACAGAATTTGCGGTAAATGCAAAGGCACGCGGCTTGAAGGTTATTATAGCGGCTGCTGGTATGGCTGCTCATTTGCCTGGCGTTATCGCGGCGCAAACAACAGTTCCAGTTATCGGTGTTCCAATCAAGTCAACATTTGACGGTATGGACGCATTGCTTGCAATCGTTCAGATGCCTCCGGGTATTCCAGTGGCAACAGTTGGCGTTAATGCCGGTATGAATGCGGCAATTCTTGCCGTTCAGATGCTTGCCGTTTCGGATGAGGCTATTGCAGAAAAATTGGCACAGTATAAGGCTGATTTGGCTAAGAAGATAACAAAAGCAAACGAAGAATTAGCAAGAATAAGTTATAAATACAAAGTGTAATGACATCGATTTTCAATTATCGTCGCCGTCGTTCGTCGGAGGTTGAAATCGGTAACGTTCCACTTGGAGGCGGCAACCCAATTCGCATACAGTCAATGACTTCCACATCAACAGATGATGTTGAGGGTAGTGTGGCCCAGAGCAAGCGAATTTTTGATGCTGGGGCAGACTATGTCCGCTTGACGGCGCAAGGCGTTAAGGAAGCCGAGGCAATAGGCAGAATCCGTGAAGAACTGCATTCGGCGGGTTATTGTAAACCGCTTGTTGCAGATATTCACTTTAATCCTCGTGCGGCATTTGCTGCTGCGGAGGTGACAGATAAGGTGCGTATCAATCCGGGTAACTTTGTTGATGCGGCAAGGACGTTCAAGAAATTGGAGTTTACCGATGAGGAGTATCAGAAGGAAATAGAGCGAATCAGAGAGAAATTTATCCCGTTCCTTGAAATATGTAAAGAGCATAAAACGGCTATCCGTCTTGGCGTTAACCACGGTTCTCTATCCGACAGGATTATGAGCCGCTATGGCGACACTCCTTCTGGTATGGTCGAGTCTGTAATGGAGTTTCTGCGAATATGCCGTGAGGTTGATTTCAAAAATGTTGTTATCTCAATCAAGGCATCGAATACGGTAGTAATGGTGGAAACCGTTCGCCTGCTTGTTTCAACGATGGATTCGGAATGTATGTCATATCCTTTGCATCTTGGCGTTACAGAAGCCGGAGATGGCGAGGACGGACGTATTAAGTCGGCTGTTGGCATCGGGGCGTTGCTCTCGGAAGGTCTTGGAGATACTATCCGAGTATCGCTCAGCGAGGAGCCGGAATTGGAAATCCCTGTTGCAAAGAAACTTGTTGACTATATTGCTTGCCGCGAGGATCATACTGAAATAAAAGGAGATTGCTATCCTGGTTACAATCACATTTGCCCGGAGCGCCGTCCTACTGATGCAGTTGGTATTATAGGCGGTACAAACCATCCGATTGTTGTATCCTCAATTTCTGCTGAAGAGGTTGCTGAAGAGGAGTTTACTCCTGATTTCCATTGCGGGGATTCAGTTTTTGTTGAGGCAAATGCTTCCGAATGCGCTGCAGAAGTTGCTTCAAGGGCAGAAGGAAAGGTGATTCTATTGCGTTCTCACCATGTGAATGCAGTAGGCGAGATTCAGGCGTTTATCCACGCATTGACAGCAATAGGAAACCGCACGCCGATTGTCGTTGCGATGAGTTATGATGATACCGACGAGGAAGACTTGCAAATCAAGTCAGGAGCTGATTTTGGAGTACTCCTTCTTAACCGCTTAATCGACGGTATTATGATAGATTCTCCTAAAGTTGCAGTGCCGTCAATATCCGTACGTTATTCATTTGCGATATTGCAAGCCGTCCGCCAACGCATAAGCAAGACCGAGTTTATCTCTTGCCCGAGTTGTGGGCGTACCCTTTTCAATTTGCAAGAAACCGTCAAGACTATCAAGGCGGCAACCTCTCACCTTAAAGGATTGAAAATCGGTATCATGGGTTGCATTGTTAATGGTCCTGGAGAAATGGCAGACGCTGATTATGGCTATGTCGGAGCAGCTGCAGGAAAGGTGAGCCTATACAGAAATAAAGAATGTATAGAGCGTAATATTCCTCAGGAGCAGGCGCTTGAGCGACTTATACAGATTATCAAGGAAAACGGTGACTGGATTGAAAAATGAAAACGCCAGTTGAAGTAATAGAGGCCGCTTCGAATGCTGGAGCATCGAAGGCTGCCCTTTCTGATAAAGGTGGCGGACGCTTTTGGCTGCTGGCTGTCCTGGCTGGAATCTATGTTGCAATGGGAGGTACGCTTTCTGTTATCTTGGGATATGGTTTCCCGGAGATAACTGCTTCCAATCCTTCGCTCCAAAGACTGCTTAGCGGAGCTGCTTTCCCTTTGGGTCTGATACTTGTCGTTATCCTCGGGGCAGAACTGTTTACGGGTAATAATGCCGTATTGATGCCTTCTGTGCTTTCTGGGAGAATCTCTGCCTTTTCAGTGCTGAAAAACTGGGTGCTGGTTTATTTTGGCAACTTTCTCGGAGCACTGTTTTTTACGACGGTATTTGTATATTTTAGTGGCTTAACGTCATCCGAACCATATCACGGAGCCGTTCAGCGCATAGCAGAGGCTAAAGTGTCGATGCCGTGGGGAGTCGTGTTCATAAAGGGAATAGCGGCAAACTGGTTTGTCTGCCTTGCAGTGTGGCTTGCCACAACGGCAACAACTATGCCAGGCAAGATGATAGGCTGCTGGTTTCCCGTGATGACCTTTGTCGCTCTCGGTTATGAGCACTCCATTGCGAATATGTTCTTTATTCCAATAGGAATAATGGAGGGGGCAAGAGTGACTATTCACCAGTTCCTAATCGACAATCTCGTTCCTGCAACGATAGGCAATATCGTGGGCGGTGCGCTCTTTGTCGGAACAGTTTATTGGTATATAAACAAAAAAACTAAATAAAACCAACTATGAAAAAATTAATTTTATCACTATGTGCAATGTTTATGTTGCTGAGTGCGTCAGCAGCAAAAAAGTCAGTTAAGATAATGACTTTCAACGTCCGTTGTGTAGTAGAAGCCGACGGATTGAACCAATGGAAAAACCGTAAGGATTATGCGGTTAATCTGTTGAAATTCTACAAGCCTGACCTTTTTGGAGTTCAGGAAGCCACACACCAGCAGATGGTTGATATTCAGGCAGGATTATCAGATTATGCCTATGTTGGAGTTGGCCGCAGTGACGGCAAGACGGGAGGCGAGTATTCTGCAATCTTCTATGAAAAAGCCCGTTTTGAAGTTAAGGATAGCGGAACATTCTGGCTTGCCGAAGGCGAAAAGGCTAATATCCCAGGTTCTTTAGGCTGGGATGCCGATTATCCTCGCATTGCAACGTGGGCTATATTTAAAGACAAGAAGACAGGCAAGAGTTTCTTTTATTTGAATACACACCTTGACCATATTGGCGTTCAGGCTCGTCACAATGGAGCAAAATTGCTTCTTGACTTTGCGAAGAGCCATTCAAAAGGTTTGCCTGTTGTTATGACCGGCGATTTCAATGCAGAGCCAACAGATGACCCTATTCTCGTTTTGACGCAACCGGAAGACAAGTCATTTGTCTTGACCGACAGCAAGAGCGTTTCAAAACTTGTCTATGGTCCGGAAGGAACATTCCACGATTTTGGCAGAATAGAGTTTGAGAAACGTCCGCGATTGGACTACATTTTCATTAACGGCAAGATGTCAGTTAAATATCATGCCGTACTTACTGATAATTTGGGTAAGTTGTATCCGTCGGATCACCACCCTGTAATTGCAAAAATAGAATTTGAATAATGAGATTAAGCGTATATAAGAAACACATAAAATCGATATTAAAATTAGGATTCCCTATTATTGTAGGGCAGTTTGGCGTAATTGTTGTAGGCTTTGCCGATACGTTGATGGTGGGCCATTACAATACTTCCTCACTTGCGGCAGCATCGTTTGTCAATAATATAATGAATCTGGTAATTGTGCCGATAATGGGATTTTCTTACGGAATAACGCCGATAGTAAGTTCCTTAAATGCGCAGGGTAACAGTTCGGAAGTGGGGCGTAAGATGCACGACGCCTGCTTGCGAATATGCTGTTTACGGGGCTTTTGATAGTTGTGATGATTGTCCTTTACTTCTTTCTTGACAAGTTGGGACAGCCTGATGAGTTATTGCCGCTAATCCGGCCTTACTACATTATCAGTTTGATATCCATAGCATTTGTAGCAATATTCAATGTTTGCCGTCAGTTTGCCGACGGATTGACTTTTACTTCAATAGCGATGTGGTTACTGATAGGCAGTAACGTGTTTAATATCGTTTTCAACTATCTTCTTATATACGGAAAACTGTTTTTTCCGGAACTCGGTCTCGTTGGGGCGGGATTGAGTACTCTTGGAGCAAGGGTGCTTTCTGCTATTGTTTTCATTTTTATCATTCTTAGAGCAAATCGGTTTAAGAAATATGTTGACAGTTACCGCCTTAGTCATAGCAATGCCAAATCCATAATGGATATAACAAAGGTTTCGTTACCAATCTCGCTTCAATTGGGAATGGAGACAGGTACTTTTACATTCAGTTGCGTTATGGTAGGCTGGATTGGAGCCTTGCAGTTGGCAAGTTATCAGGTAATGGTAACGATAGGCACACTTGGTTTTATGATCTATTACGGCATAGGTGCGGCCATGGCAATCCGAGTTGCCGCATATATGGGCACGAAGGATTTTGTTAATGTCCGCAGGGCAACTTATGCTGGACATATAATACTTATGGGGCTTGCACTATTGGCATCTCTTGCATTTTTCTTTGCTGGAGAAACCCTTATCCGTTTCTTCACAAGTGATGCAGCGGTAATAGCAATAAGTATGACCCTTATACCGCCACTCATCCTTTATCAGTTTGGCGATGCAACGCAGATATGCTATTCCAATGCGCTTAGAGGCACGTCGCATGTGGTATCTATGATGTGGATTGCCTTGTTTAGTTACGTTATTGTCGGCTTGCCGTCTGGTTATATTTTGGCATTCCCTATGGAACTTGGCGAAGTGGGTGTATTCTATGCGTTCTCGGTATCATTATTCCTTGCCGCAGGGCTATTCCTCTGGCAGTTTATGAAAAACTCAAAAAGGGCAGAATAGACAAGTTACTTAGAAATTTAAACAGGGTGCGTTCATTATGTGTCGCACCCTGTTTCTTTTATCTAAATTCACCCCAATCAGTGTAACTGCAACGGTATATCCATTTCAAGTTTTCCGGATTTGAAACACGGAAAGGAGTATAGGTAGTAAATTCGAGTGGTTTTCCGTTTTCATCATATCCTATTTCATCCAAAATCGTTTGCATATCATATCTGGAATTTTGAATGTATTGGTATGAATAGCCATTTTGTTTCGTATCATTTGGGTGTAAGCCAGTAGGAAAGTCTTTTGGGAAGTCAGACTGGTCAGGTATGTTAAAGGTATTGTATTCTGTAGGAATTGATACCACTTTTGAGAAAATACACCTATTGGCAATATAAACTTTGTCCGTTTTCAGTCTGCTGTCAGCGGGTTGCTCAACAAAAGCGACCTTATATGAAGGCAAGTAAGATTTCTTGGTAAAACCTTCTACCGTAAATTTCTCGCTTTTGTTTTCTGTCGCTAAGGCTTTGTTTTGCTTTTCGGAAATAGGGAGACCCTGAGCATTAAGATACACTATCGGGTTGTTTCTCAAAGATTCGGCAACTGCGGATATGTTATTGCCATTATAGATAACATCATCAGAATAAACATCATCCTTACAAGAGAATAAAAACAATAACGGAAGCCCCAATAAATAAATGTTTTTCATTTTGACTAATTTTAGTTTATGCAAAAATGATCAGAAAATCTGATTAATGCAATAATTGCGGACTAAATTTAGAGAATTGAGAAAAATTTTAAAGAGTTCTGTTAGAACCAGAGGGAGAAATGCTGGACTGGGAGTTTGGGGTTGCAGACAACGACACCAAACTTTCCGTTTGAGAAACTCATTCCTCCGGTTAGTTTTGACTTCGTTTCTTCCCAAATTGCTTCTCCTAATTCCTTTTTGCAAATGCAACTGACTATAATCGTGCATTTGCTCGAAATGAATTTGTCGATAAGGCGGGAAGCATATTGATAAGAAGTGTCGTCAATATCGTTTATAACAATAAACGGCATATCGGCAGAGTTGCTGTAGTTTTCTATGCAATGCTCGGCAGAGGAGAATTTGTTAATTCTGTCAGCCATTTTTTCTGTTGACTTTGCGAAAAAATCGAATTGCGAAGGCTGGATATTGCAGATGTTCAGTTTAGATTTTGAGGACACGGAGAGCAGGGCAACGGTAGAAATGCCATAGTTCGTTCCAATCTGAAGTATCTCTTTCGGGTTAAAGAAATTAGTTATCCTAAACATCATCCTGGCGTCTTTCAATGACATAATCTTTGGATGCTTTATCCCTCTTTCTTTTGACATTGCCTTTATTTCCTTATGGCAAGCGTCTATTCTCTCGTATGCGTAGTAGGGTAGCCTTTCTTTCAGAACTTTGAGCACAAAACGGAAAGCAAAGGGTGAGTGAATGCCAAACCCTCTGCTTTTCCTTATTCTGTTTAGAGCAGTATAGTATCTTTTAATATGTTTGCTCTTTTTCATTCTCTTCAGGCTTCTTGTATAGCAGAACAGCAGCAATCATAGCGAGGTATATTGCCGCTATTGCAACGAATGCAATGGTTTGAGAAGTTTTTGTAGATTGCGGGTCGAAGCGGAAAATTATCTCATGCTTTCCAGCCGGCACGTTCAAAGCCCTTAGAACATAGTTTACGCGTCCTATTTCAGCCTCTTTGCCGTCGATGGTAGCATTCCAACCCCAAGGGAAGAAAATCTCTGAGAATACAGCCAAACCGCCGTTTTTTGAAACAGAAGTATATCGCAACTCGTTTGGCTTATATGAAGTTTCATAGATTGTGTCGCCTGGAGATTTTGTAATAGCCTTTCCGAGAACGCCCTCAAAAGCCTTGTCTGCAACTGCACGGTTTGCCGGCTTCAAAGTAGATAGGGCATCCATTTCCTCTTTTGCTCCGTTAACGTAGTTCAATGTGTCAACAAACCAGCAGTTGCCAAGAGCTTCAGGGTTTTGCTGTACTGTTGTATCGTTGAAAATGAAGTATTTAGCATTAAGCATATTAAGAACCTCAAAATTGTTTTTCTCAATCTGATGAGAGATGAGGTCTTGGTATCTTGTCAACTTTGCAGCGTGGTAACCGCCAATGCACTTATGGAAATAAGACGGCATTGCATCGCCGAAGCGAGAAACGTCCATCACCCTGTAGTTCGGGTCCTTATCTTTCAAAATCATAAGGTCAGCCGGTCTTGGGTCAATTTGGTTCGCTGTTGATAGAGGCTTTGGAGAGAAAGAGTTGGTGTTGAGGTAGCGTTTGTTGATTGCAAACATATCGAAGATAACGATAGCAATCATACCTGTCATAAATACCTTTGTCTTTATCTTGTTTTTGAAAAGGAGGAAGAATGCACTCAACCCAAGAGCAAGGAATAGGAGAGACCTTGCAGCATCTGATTGAATCATACCGAGTCGGGCTTGTTCCAACTCGTAGAAGATGGCAGATAAGTCGTAGCCTTGGCTTTCATATCCAGATTTCAAATCAAGTTCCTCCGGTGTGATTACGTTACCAAATATTGTTGGTGAAATAAGAGCGATAAGGCAGAAGAAAACTGGCACCCCGAATGCGAGGAAGAATTTTGCGGAGTTCTTCTTGAAGAAGTCAGGAGTGTCGATAATCTTTTGCAATGCAAGTATAGCCAACAGTGGCATTGTAAATTCCGCTATGACAAGAATGCTTGAAACTGTTCGGAACTTGTTATATAGAGGGAAATTATCTATAAACCAGTTAGTAAACCACATCATGTTGTGACCCCACGCAAGGAAAAGAGATAGCACGGTAACAACCACCAAAGCCCATTTGACAGGACCTTTGACAATCATAACCCCAAGCAGGAATAGTGCGAAAATGATAGCGCCAACATATATAGGACCGTTTGTCATAGGCTGGTCGCCGAAATATTGCGGGAACATTTTCAGGTTTTCGGCTGTATTGTAGTCAATTTCACCTTTCATAGCCTTTTCCTTAACAGACGGCAGGTCCCCCACGCTTGTAGGAATGTTTCTGCCGTGAGTAGGGATGATTGTTGCACCACCTTTAACGTTAGGGATTAGCAAGGTAAATGATTCGCTTTTGCCGTAACTCCAAGCCGTAATATAGTCCTTGTCAAGACCTCCCTTAGTTGAGTTAGGAGTGCTTGTAGCGAGTTCGGAGTGACCGCCTCGCATAGTGTATTTGCTATATTCGTATGTGTTATAAAGGCTTGGCAAGTTTGCAGCAACGGCGAGAACAGCGGCAATTGCGAGGAAGCCAGTTGCCGTTCCCCATTGCTTAACTTTTTTCTCTTTGTAGAGCTTGCAGAAGTATGCAATCACTAAAGCTATGATAACGAAAAGGAAATAGTACGTCATTTGCGGGTGATTTGCAGCGAGTTGCAACATACCGAAGAAAGCCGCGAGGGCAGTTCCTGCAAGGAACCTTCCTCTGTAGCAGAGAACAATACCAGCAATTGTTGGCGGAACGTAGGCAAGAGTGGCGAATTTCCATATATGTCCTGCGCCGATAATGATGAAGAAGTATGTTGAGAAACCGTAAGCCAACGCGCCTAATATTGCGAGATACCATTTTACTTTGAAAGCGAGCAGTAGTATATAGAATCCGAGCATCATAATGAAAACGAGGTTTGCCGGGTTCGGCAACCAGAGGCTGTATGCTCTTTCGATTGCGGTTATCCATTTGTTGCTTTCATAGGAAGGTGAGATTTGGAAGGTAGGCATACCCGAGAAAAGGGAGTTTGTCCAACGTGTTGTTTCACCTGTTTCATCTTCAAAAACCTGAGCCTCATGTCCGTTTGAGATACCTTGAACGGTATCGTGCTGGCGGAGAACATTCCCTTCAAAGACATCAGGATAAAAGTACGCCAATGAAATAACAAGGAAAACCGCTACGCCCAAAAAAGGGAGTAGGAATTGTTTGCTTTGTATATTTTTCAATATCTCGTTGTTTTTCAGCCTTTCTAACATATTTGTAAATTTAAATTTGGTTGTAAAGGTACGCAAAATGAGCGTTATAAGCAAACCCCCTTGGCGGTGTATTTTTAATCGCAAGGGGGTTTGAGATGGGTTTTATGAATAATTTTATTCTTCTTCTATTTGCTGGATGGGTATTTCTCTATTCATGCTTTGCTCAAGGGAAATCAAAGTTTCGGTTTCCTTAACGCCGTGAATCATCTGGATTTTGCTGTTAAGCAATTCCATAAGATGTTGGTTGTCACGAGCGTATAACTTTATTAGCATAGTGTATGGTCCAGTTGTAAAGTGGCATTCAACAACTTCTGGAATTTTCTCCAATTCTGGAACAACATTCTTGTACATGGAACCTTTTTCCAAATTGACACCGATATATGTGCAAGTAGTGTAACCTAAAACTTTTGGGTTAACATGATAACCAGACCCGGTTATAACATCAGTGTCAATCATTCTTTGGATTCTCTGGTGAATTGCAGCACGAGATACTCCACAGACAACGGCAACGTCTTTTGAAGGAATGCGTGCGTTTTTCATCACGATTTCCAATATCTTTCTATCTAAATTATCTATTTTTTCCATAAAGAAATATTCTTGTTGCAAAGATATATCTTTTTTGGTGAAAATCATAGAATAATGGTGAATAATCTTGATGTTTTGATAGAAAAATGCTATTATTTATATGAAATTCTGTCATTTTCGTATTCTTTGCTTACTTTTTGATGAATTTGTAAATCGGTATTTTTGCGAACAAAGGACTTTTTTACTGTATAATTTTGCGGTAGAAAAAGTTTTGGGATAACATTAAATTTATTTATCATGGAAAAAGAAAAGAAAGAAGAAATGTTGGTCGAAGAACCGGCTCAGAAAGAGTTGGAAGAGGCAGTATTAAAGTATTTCGCGGACTGTCATCCTGATGATGCTGAGAGTTTTGAATCAGTAATAGGTTTGTTGCAAGGTTTTGGTAGTGCTCCGAAAACTGATTTGCTGCAGGCTGTATATAAGGGACTGAAGTATGATGCCGATGTAGAGACTGCGCGTCATGAGGGGTATGTGAGCGGTGCTAATGAAAGTATCGACAATGAGAAGCTCCGACTGCAACCTATGCCGATTGATGACGGTGGAGTGAAAACCTCTGCTGAAGATTTGCCGCTACTTTCGTACGTTAGGCGAAGTGTTTGGGAATTGTAAACCGACAGATAATCTATTAACCATAAATCTAAAGACTATGAACGAATTTAAAATTGATTACAAAAAATTGTTTTTTATCGCACTTGGTGTTATTGCATTAATGCTATTTATAAGTGTTGACAGTTGCTCTGTTCTTGCAATGCCGTTGGTAGCCGGCATCGCCGGTGGAAAGCATGTCATAAATGAGCCGCTGACAGTAACGCGAAGTAAGGAAGCGTCGCCAGATTTGCTTGTTAATGAAATAGACCGACGCATTGTCAAGATTCGCCCAATGGCGACACCGATTGACCAATTGTCGCGATGGGCAGGAGCGAAGAAGGCTGGCAGTATGATTGTTGACTATTATTCTGTAGATACCCGTCCAACATCATCTGTTACTACCGAGGAATTTTCTGGGGCAACGAGTAGTTCCTTTCTTCCGTTGTCTAAAACAGCTGAGTTGACGCTGAAAGATGCAACTTCGTTTGAGCCGTCGGAAACAATTCTTGTGAAGGATGTTAAGGGTTATAAGTCCGACGGAAAGACTCCTGACAGTCAGGATTTGGTTATGTATATCCTAAGCAAAGACGGTAATGCTATCACCTGTAAGGCGATTAACGGACCTAAGAATCCCGAAGACGGTGAAATTCACGTTCCGAGTATTCCGTCCGGTTCGGTAATTGTCAGAATGGGTAGGGCTGCAGCGGAGTTAGACGTTCAGACGCCGCAGTTTGAGGCATTGCCAGTCAAGGAGCGTAATTATTGTCAGATTTTTAAGATGCAGATTGAGCAAAGCACTCTTCACAAGATAGCCAACAAGGAGGTTGGCTGGACTTTCACAGACCAGGAGGAGGCTGCCATTTATGATATGCGTCAGGGAATGGAGAAAAACTTCCTTTTCGGCGTAAAGGGCAGAGTGTTTGACCCGGCAAAAAATGAGGATATTCTGCTTACTGGTGGTATTTGGTCACAGGCAGGTGGCGAGTATAAGTACAGCGTTGGAAAGTTGGATACAAATGGAGTTATCTCAATGATGCGTGCAGCTTTCACTGGCAATGCCGGCAATAAGCGAAAAGTTCTTATCGGCGGTTCGGGACTTATTGAGCAGTTGAACAAGTTGGAATCTACAAAAATGGTACTTGCAGGCGAGAATATCGTTAAGTGGGGTATTGATTTTTCCGAAATAAGTTCCAAGTTCGGTAAGTTGTATGTGCTCTTGTCTGAGATTTTTGATGAGTGCGGAATGGAGAATAACGGTATGATTATCGATCCTGAATATTTGCAGAAATATAGCCATATACCGTTTACGACAGAGGAACTCAATCTAAAGGTTGCTGGTGTTAGAAATACCGATGCCCTTGTTCTTACCGAGGCTTCTTGCATGGTTCTCCGCTATCCGAAAGCACACTTGAGAATCATCGGAGCATAGCCGATATAACTATCTAAAAGGAGGTGCGCATTTTGACACACCTCCTATCTACATAGACAAAGCCTCGTTCAATAATTTGGCCAAAAGTCTGCATTCCAATCGGATATTTCATAATTCACCTGTTTTTGAATTTTATAAGTGTAGATAAAAACTGAAAAAAAGAACTGCCTGGTGGAAACCAAACAGTTCTTTGTGTTATATATAAGGTGATTTTTCTTATTTATTGCATTTCTCCTTGATAGATGCCTTGATTCTGTCGAAGATATCGTCAACAGAACCAGTGCCCTTGATTGGCAAGTATTTGCCTTCTTCAATGTAGAAGTCTTGCAAAGGTTGAGTCTTAGAGTGATATTCAACGAGGCGTTTTTTAATAGTCTCAAGATTGTCGTCGTTTCTTCCAGAATCGATACCGCGCTTTATAAGGCGGTCGATGAGTTCCGGTTCGTCAACTTCCAGACCGATAACAGCATCTACTTGAGCATTTTTTTCAGCAAGCATAGTGTTAAGGGCTTTAGCCTGGTCGATAGTTCTTGGGAAACCGTCGAAGATAACGCCGTTTTTAGCCTCTGGAGTTGTGTCAAGGATTGATGACAGGATGCTAATCATCAAGTCATCAGGAATCAAGTGACCCTCAGAGATATACTTGTCAGCGATTTTTCCTAATTCAGTTCCGCGAGCAATGTGGTCGCGAAGCACTTCTCCTGTAGAGATGTGGAATAGTCCATAGTGGGCTATTAGATTTTCGCTCTGAGTACCTTTGCCGGAACCCGGAGCACCAAAAATTACAATATTAAACATCTTTTTTACCTTTCTTTTACAAGACGGCTTTTCGGATACTTACAGGTTACTTTCTAATATATAAATATCCTTAAGGTTTCTTGCCTTTTCATCAAGGTCAAGACCGTAGCCAAGAATAAATTTTGATGGGATTTGGAAGCAGCAGTAATCAACTTTAACGTCAACTTTTGCTGAATCAGGTTTTTGAAGCAGAGTGGCAAATTTTATTTCTGCCGGATTGAGTTTCTTTAGTTCTTCAATCAATTGGACAGCAGTGTAACCAGTGTCAACAATGTCTTCAACGATAATAACCGTTCTTCCTTCAATGTCAACATCAAAGCCCAAAAGTTGCTTTACGCTACCCGTTGATTCAGTGCCACAGTATGATTTGAAGCGCACGAAGGTTATTTCAGCGTCAAAGTCAATTTCTCTGAAGAGGTCGGCGGCAAAAATGAAAGCCCCGTTGAGGACGCCAATGAATAGCGGCGTTTTTCCGTCGCAGTCGCGTTTTATTTCTTTAGCAACTTCTTTTATCCTCTCTTGAATTCTTTCCTTCGTAATGTAAGGTACAAAAGTCTTTTGGTCTATTACAATTTTGTCCATATCGGTTTAAATAATTGTGCAAATTTAGTAATTTTTGCTTAGTGTTACAATATAAAGGCCGTTTTTATGCTAAAAATTAGCCCAAATATGTGTATTTATTTTACCAGCCGGTGGTGCATTGCTATTGCTGTTGCCTGTGAAGTTAGAAATCCAACGGCTGCAACGATGCCGATAATGGCGATGACGTCGGTCCATTCAACAATGACTGGATAGGCGTCGATAATAAGCGCTTGGGCATTGGTGCTCATCTTTATTATGCCTGTATATTGCTGTACCAGACAGAGTATTAGTCCGATAATAATTCCGCTGATTGCTCCAAAGAGGGATATCAGCCAGCCTTCAATGACAAATATTCTTGAAATCATTTTGTTGCTGGCACCTAATGAGCGGAGCGTTGTTATGCTTTCATCTTTTTCGGTAATGATGATTGCGAGTGTGCTTATAATGTTAAATGACGCAATAATAAGGATGAAGCCGAGCAGGAGCAGGGTTATCCATTTTTCGGCGTTAATCATTTTCAGGGAGTGGCTGTGCTGCATGAGCCTGTTTTGTACGATGTATTGTGAGCCTAGCGCAGAAGATATTTTTTGCATTAGGGCATCAATATTTGTGCCGGGTGCTGTCTGTATGTCAATGGAGGTTGCTTCGCATTTATCGTAGTCAAAGAGTTCTCTTGCGAGGTCTATATCTATAATTACGTGTTCTGTATCGTAGTCTTGCTGCTGGACTTCGAAAACCCCTGATATATATGTTGATTTAGAGCGGAATGCAGTTGTCGGGTTTGCTGGGTTTACTGCTCCCTTTCTCTTTGGGGTGTATATTTCAAAGGTGTTGAAATATCCAGGATGCGCATTCAGCGATATCGCCACGCCAACGCTGATAACGGAAAAATACTGATTCCCCTTTGACAGAATGTATTGTCCGTCCTCTTTGACGAGGTCGCTGATGTTTGTCATCTTGGCAAAATCAGGAGTGACGCCTTTAACGGTTATCGGTATTTGCAGACCGTTATATGTGGCGAGTGCCCTGCTTTCGATTGATGGTGCAACGTAAAGAATGTTGCCACATTGTTTTACGGCGGTAATGATGCTGTCGGCGTTTGATATGTAGTTCGTGTTAGCGGCGGTGATTTTTATTTCTGGGTCAATTTGCGACAGTTTGTCGTTGACCAGTCCGCTAAACCCGTTAAAAACCGAAAGCACGCAAATCATAGCCATTGAAGTTACCGCTACCGCACAGATGGAAATCGCCGAGATGATATTCACCGCGGAATGAGATTTCTTGGAAAAGAGGTAGCGGAATGCTATCTTCAGAGGCAGGCGATTCATTAGGCTATTCTTGAGAGTCTTCTTGCTTGAGAAGGTTGTCGATATGCTCGATATAGTCCAAAGAGTCGTCGATGAAGAACGTAAGTTCCGGCATTTTTCTCAATTGGTGGCGAACTATTTTTGCCAATTCGTAGCGAATGCTCTTTGCTGAGTTGTTGATGTTTGTGAGAATTTCTTCCGAGCGGTTAGAAGGGAAGATGCTCAAGTAGCCTCTCGCAACGCTGAGGTCTGGCGACACTCTAACGGCGCTGACGCTGACGATAACTCCACCCAGAGCAGCCGTTTGACGGCGGAAAATTTCGCTGAGTTCCTTTTGGAGCAGTCTTGCTATTTTTGCTTGTCTTGTACTTTCCATATATTTGTTATTTGTTATGTTGTTTGCAAAGTTAACTTTTTAAGGCTTTGTTGCGCGGAGGATTTCTCTTTTTCCGTTTGGCGGACCAGGGAGTCTCTCTACGGTGAAGCCTATCTGCTGCATCATTCTTCTGACAACGCCTTTTGAGCAGTATGTTGTAAGTATTCCGCCGCTTGACATCGACTGGAATATCCTTGTGAACAGTTCTTCGCTCCACATTTCCGGTTGCTTTTCCGGTGCGAAGGCATCGAAATAAACGATGTCGATATTGCTTGGCAGTTCAACTGTTTGGTCCGTCAGGTCGCATTCCAGTTTGCAGATGTTGAAGTTTTCGGCTATCGTATGCAATTTTCCCCACGGTGCAGAGTGTAGTGCCTCTATTGTACCTGTCTTGTCGAGGGCGAGGTATCCTGCCTCTTTGATAGTCGAGAGAGGAAGCGGATATAACTCAGTTGTGTAATAGTTTATTTTCTTTTCTGTGCAGAGCGTTGCGGTGAGGAAAGCGTTTAAACCTGTTCCGAAACCTATTTCAAGGATGTTGACAGAATCTTTTTTGCATGCTTTTGTTCCGCATTCAATGAAGATATGCTTCGATTCGGTCATTGCCCCTTTGACGGAATGGTAGTGTTCGTCCATTTCCGGGAGGTAAAGGGTAGGGCTGCCGTCGGCTGTTGATTGGGCTATCCTTGTGTAGTTCCGCTTTTCGGTCATTTATTCGATAACTTTTTTCTTTCGAACCTCTTCAACTGTTTTCCAAACAAACATTTTGTCGCTTGGGCGGACTTTTTCATCTACGCGGATAGAGAATCTGTCGCCTTTTACAGCCTTTTCAACAGGTTCCAGGTCAACGCGAATTTCTTCAACTTTCATTATAACAGCGCCTGTTGTAGGACCAGTTATCACTATTTCGTCGCCAACGTGCAGTTCTCCGTTTTCCATAAGAAATTCGGCTACCTTGATGTTGGAGAAGTATCTTACGCCCTTAGCGGCATATATTTTAACGCGTTGAGCAGAAGAGCCGTACTTGCTTGTCCATTCTCCGAGACGCTGACCCAGATAGTAACCGTTCCAGAAACCGCGGTTGAATACTTTTGCGAGTCGCTCGTCCCAGCCGGCGATTTTTTCTTCGCTATATGTTCCGTCGATACATGAGTTGATAGCCTCGTTGTAGCAGGAAACAACAGTTCTAACGTACTCAGCACCTCTTGCGCGGCCTTCAATTTTGAATACTCTGACGCCTGCATCTATCATCTTGTTCATGAAATGTATAGTCTTGAGGTCCTTTGGCGACATGATGTATTTGTTTTCGATAGCGAGTTTGTCACCAGTGTCGAGGTCGGTAACCTCATATCCGCGGCGGCAGATTTGAGTGCATGCACCTCTGTTTGCCGATGAGTTCATCTCGTGCAGGCTGAGGTAGCATTTCCCGGAAACTGCCATGCATAAAGCACCGTGGCAGAACATTTCAATACGGACTTTTTCTCCGTGAGGACCGCAGATGTTTTCTGACTGTATTTTGTCAAAGATTTCAGAAACCTGAGTAAGGTTCAATTCTCTGGCAAGAACAACAACGTCGGCAAATTGGGAATAGAACTGAAGTGCTTTGTAGTTTGAAACGTTCAATTGAGTTGAAATATGCACTTCAACGCCAATTTCGCGAGCGTAAAGGATTGCAGCCATATCTGATGCGATAATGGCTGAAATTTGTGCTTCCTTAGCGGCTTCGATGATGCTTTTCATCAGTTCAATGTCTTCGTTATAGACAACGGTATTTACCGTAAGGTAGCTTTTCAGTCCGTTTTCCGAGCAGATTTTTGCAATGTTGTGCAAGTCGTCGATAGTGAAGTTTATCGATGATTTGGCACGCATGTTAAGTCCCTCGATGCCGAAATAGATGGCATCTGCTCCTCCTTGTATAGCCGCGTAAAGCGATTCGTATGACCCTACCGGGGCCATTATTTCAAATTCTTTTCTGTTCATTCTCAATAATTTCGAGGTGCTATTTATATTTGCTTTGCAAAGGTACAAAAAAATAACAAGAAAACGGCAGAGAAATGCCATTCTCTGCCGTTTGATAACAAAATAATCTATATATTCACTAAATTAACTTTTCAAGGTCTTTAGTGTTCCGTTGCACTTGCTCGTCAGACACTTGGAAGTTGGCAAGGTCTCCTGAGAGGAACATGTCGTAAGATGCCATGTCAATAAGCCCGTGGCCGGAAAGGTTGAATAGAATAACTTTCTTTTCTCCAGACTCTTTGCATTTGTTTGCTTCTCGAATTGCGGCTGCTATTGCGTGTGATGATTCCGGAGCGGGTATTATTCCTTCTGCTTGTGCGAAAAGCGTTGCTGCAGAGAATGTTTCGAGTTGTCGGATGTCAACGGCTTCCATGAAATTGTCGATAAGCAGTTGGCTGACAATCGAGCCGGCTCCGTGGTATCTCAGCCCTCCTGCGTGGATATTTGCAGGAGCGAAGTTGTGTCCGAGAGTGCGCATCGGGATGAGTGGGGTGTATCCTGCTTCGTCGCCGTAGTCATATTGGAATACGCCTCTTGTAAGTTTTGGGCAGGATTCCGGTTCTGCCGCTATGAAGCGGGTTTTCCTTTCTCCGTTTATTGTGTGACGCATAAACGGGAATGAAATTCCGGAGAAGTTTGAGCCGCCACCGAAGCATCCGATAACGATATCCGGATATTCGCCTGCTTTTTCCATCTGCTTTTCTGCTTCCAGACCGATAACAGTTTGATGTAGTGATACGTGGTTCATTACTGAGCCGAGAGTGTATTTACAGTTTGGAGTTGTTCTGGCAAGTTCCACAGCCTCAGAAATCGCGGTTCCGAGAGAGCCTTGGTGATTTGGGTTTGCTGTAATGATGTTTTTACCCGCTCTTGTTGACATGCTTGGAGAGGCTATAACTTCTGCCCCGTAAGTTTGCATTATTGAGCGTCGGTAAGGTTTCTGGTGGTATGATACTTTTACCATATAAACGGCAAGTGATAGCCCAAAATGCTTTGCGGCAAGAGATAGAGCCGCTCCCCATTGCCCGGCACCGGTTTCTGTTGTAATGTTGGTAACTCCCTGCTTTTTGCAATAGTATGCTTGCGGAATTGCGGAATTTAATTTGTGCGAACCAACGGGACTTACGCTTTCGTTTTTGAAATATATGTGTGCGGGAGTGCCCAAAGCCTTTTCAAGTCCGTATGCTCGGACAAGTGGCGTTGGTCTCCATATTTTGTACATGTCGCGGACTTCTTCTGGTATTTCTATCCATGAATCAGTTGTATTAAGTTCCTGACGTGCAGTTTCTTCTGAGAATAACTCTGATAAGTCGCTTTCTGTAATCGGCTTCTTTGTTATCGGGTGAAGCATCGGCCTTGGTTTTGTAGGCATGTCAGGAATTATATTGTACCACCTTTCTGGTATTTCGTTTTCTGTAAGGATAATTTTCTTGGATTTGCTATTCATAATTATAAATTATATTATAAACTTTATGCAAATGTAATAATTAAAAAGGCATTTGCAAATTTTTTTGAAATAAAATATTGATTTTTTGCTAAAATATTAGCAAACTTTGTGGAAGTTAACCTATTTCGGTATAAATATACACAAATAGACAAATGAAAGATGTTGAATAATATTTAATTGTTGTGGAGTGATAAGTATAATGTAAGGTTTGTATAAAGATTAAATAAAGTAAAAACGGAGTTTTGGTTAACAAAATCCCGCGGAAATTGTTAATTTTGTGGCATATATGGAATTATGGATAAAAACGAATTGATAATATCTTGGAAAAAGGCACCGGAACAGCCTACTGAAGCAAATCCACACAGGTTCGGAGAGGCTTTGGATAAACACGGTAAAATCCTTGGTACAGCACCGGAATTGGAACTTGATGATGAGTCGAAGAAACGTACAGTTCTCGACTATTATGATTTCAGAAAGATGGTTCCTTTCTTCGACGGTAAGCCGAAATTGGTTCATTTCTTGATGAATATGCTTGGAATGGATAAGGTTAATTACTTGCACCATAGAAATCTAGACACCCCAGGTGCAGATTTTGTTCGTGGACTGCTTGATGACTTCCATATTACAAGGCGTATTGATAACGCGTCAGTTCTTGAAAATCTCCCTGAAGGTGCGTTTATTACAGTTTCTAACCACCCGTTTGGAGCTCTTGACGGTATTATGCTTATAGATTTGCTTGCAAGTCGCCGCAGCGACTATAAGGTTATGGTGAATATGATTCTTAACGCAATTCGTGGTATGCGTCCTAACTTTATTGCGGTTGACCCACTTGCTTCAGATAATCCCGAAAAGCGTGCGGCAACGATGCGCGGAATTAAGGAGGCCATGCTTCACGTTAAGAGAGGCCATCCGCTTGGGTTCTTCCCGGCAGGGGCGATGTCGAAGATGAATATTCACGGAGATGTTGAGGACAGGGAATGGCAGCCGAACATTATCCGATTGATACAGCAATTGAAAGTCCCTGTTATTCCAATATATTTCCATGGACGCAACAGTATGATATTCCAAATTTTGGGTATGATTGACTGGAGGCTAAGAACTCTTCGTTTGCCCCGTGAGGTATTCTCTCATTGTGGAGAGACTTACCATATATCCGTTGGAAATATAATAACAGTTGAAGAGCAGGCTAAATACCAGAGTGTGGAGGAGTTTGGTAAGTTCTTGCGGAATGCAACATACTCTATGAAGGAGAGAAAGTAGAAATAAGGTTAATTTCGTTAAAATGAAGAAATTCAGTTTTATATTGTTGGGAATGGCTGTTGCTTCAGGAGCAATGGCACAAACACCGACAACAAATACCGGGTCAGAAGGGTATTTGAGTCGTAGTGCGGTAATGTTCTATGACAAGAACTATACTGGAACGATAGACCAGGCAAGGCATGCAATAGAGTTGGGGTTGTCAGATCGGAATGAGGATGCTGATTATTTTATAGCACTGTCAAGTTACAAGCGAGGAGAAGGCGTTGATGCTTTGTTGGCGTTTATTAATAAGTATCCGTCATCAGTTAGAAAGACGGATGCGTGGTATAATGCAGGTAATGGGTATTTCGCTGCCGGTAAGTGTAAAGATGCACTGTTGGCGTATGAAAAAGTCAACTCATCTTCGATGCTTGCCGATGATTCTGAAGACTACATATATCGTAAATCGTTCTGTCTTTTGAAAATGGCGGAATTTGAAGAAGCAAAGGCAGGTTTCGACAGGTTGAGAGGCAGTAAGAGATATGGAGAATGTGCTGTTTTCTATGACGCTTTCGTTAAGTACTCAACAGGTGAGACAGATGCTGCAGAACAGGGGTTCAGAAAGATTCGCAATACCGGTTATTTGTGGAATGAGGCTCAGTTCTACATTGCGCAGATTCGCTTTACAAAAGAGGATTATTCTTCATCACTTGCAATCGGCAATTCTTTATTGAATTGTGATTTTCCAAAAGATATGAAAGCCGAACTTTATAGGATTGTTGGTGAAAGTGAATACCATTTGGGAAATAACGAAAGGGCAGTTGAGCTTTTGAAAAAATATGTTGCGGAAATCGAAGGCACACCGCAGCGGTCTTCTTTATATATCCTTGGTGTTGCGGAATTTCGTGACGGTAACGATACAGAAGCAATACATTGTTTTACAGACGTTGTAGGCGAGCCTGACTATATGTCACAAAGTGCGTTTCTATATTTAGGTCAGGCATATTTGCGAAGTGGCAATATGAATGGAGCGGCAATGGCTTTTGAAAAGGCATATAAAATGGATTTGGACAAGGATGTTACCGAAACGGCTCTTTATAACTATGCTATTGCCCAGAGCAATGGAGGAAGGGTTCCATTCTCTAATTCAGTGAAATTGTTTGAGGATTATCTCAACAGGTTCCCAGGGTCAAGAAATGCGGCACAGGTAGAGGAATATATCATCGGTTCATATATGACAGACCGAAATTATGTCAATGCGCTTGAAACTATTGAGGGATTGACATCCCCGTCGGCTCGTATGCTCAAGGCAAAGCAGAATATATTGTATCACCTTGCTGTTTCACAAATGAATAGTGATCAATTGTCAGTTGCAGTTAAAAATCTTGAAAAGGCAGCCGCATTATCTAAATATGACAGTCAGACAGCCGCAGAAACGTATTTGTGGCTTGGTGAGGCATATTATGATTTGGGAAAATATAAAAAGTCATCAGACGCTTACCGCAATTATTTTTCTTGTAAGGGAAGGTTGACGATAAATGAGGTAATGGCAAACTATGGATATGGATATGCCCTCTTCCAGCAGAAAAGGTACAAAGAGGCAAAGTCGGTATTCAGTTTGATAGTTGACAAGGTTGCAAAGAAGTCATTAAAGAGCGACGTCCTCAATCGTATAGGTGACTGCTTTTATTTTATGAGGTCCTATGGTTCTGCCGAGGATTATTATCAGAAGTCTTTGGATCTTGGCGAAGGTCATGGAGATTATGCTTTGTTCCAGAAGGGATTTATGCTTGGGTTGCAACGCCAGCATAAGGAAAAGATTTCAGTGATGGATGATGTTGTTAGACGATTCCCTTCATCGGTGTATGCTCCAAAGGCTTTATATGAAAAGGCGCAGGCTTATATATCTATGGACGAAATTTCATCGGCAGAGAAAGCAATTGAAACGCTCATGAAAAAATATCCAGGAACAGCCGATGCCCGTAGCGGTGAATTGCAGTTGGCAATCTTGCTGAATAATTCAGGTAAGAAATCAGAGGCAAAGCGTCACTATAAGAGTCTTATAAACAAGTATCCTACCAGCGATGAGGCTAAGACAGCCGCTGAAGATTTGAAGGTTATCTATGCAGATGAGGGTAATCTTGCCGAGTATTCACGATTTATGCAGGGCATTGACAGCAGTTTCAAAATGGATGAAAATGAAATTGACCGTCTTACTTTCCATGCGGCAGAGAATGAGTACATTGCAGAAGGAAATGTTGCAAAACTTAAATCATATATAATAGCAGTTCCTGACGGCAAGTTTGTTGGACAGGCATCATATTATATTGCAGAAGGCGAGAATAAAGCAGGAAATAGTGCAAAGGCTCTTGAATATGTCAATAAGGCACTGACTGTAGGCCCGGATGCTGCGTATGCCGAATCGGCATTGGCGATGAAGGCTGGTTTGCTGATGAAATCTGGAGATAGGGAAGAAGCGAAGGCAACTTATGAGAAATTGCTCAAAAAGGCTTCAAATGAAGACAGTAAGGCGTTGGCTATGGTTGGCTTGTTGAGATATTATCATTCTTTGGGAAATTCAAACAAGTCGATAGAATATGCTAATGAGATAGCTGGATTGCCATTGGATAGGGCTACCAAAGAGGAAGTTACTTATATTAAGGCTTTTGCATATAGTAGCAAGGGCGATAAGGAGCAGGCTGTTGCTGAATACAGCAAACTAACTTCTCACCTAACAAGCCTATATGGCTCAAAGGCTGCCGTTGAACTTGCAGAAATTTATTTCGCACAGGGCAAACTCGATTCGTCAGAAAAACTGTTGAATAAGTTGATTGAATCAGGTTCTTCTTATCAATATTGGGTGGCTCGCGCATTTATCACAATGTCGGACATTTACAAGAAGCGTGGCGACAAGTTCCAGGCAAAGGAATATCTTGAAAGTTTGAAGGTTAACTACCCGGGAACTGAAAAAGATATTTTTGAAATGATTGATTCTCGGCTTAATGAACTAAAATAGTTATGACAATGAAAACTATTAATAGACAAAATATTTTAGCAGTCTGTGCTCTTGCATTCTGTTTTGCAGGATATGCGCAGAATGAAAAGGAGTTGAACAAGACTATTGTTGTTGAAAAAGAGTTCGTTCCTGTTGAGGTGAAAGTAACCAAACAAGCAACGGATATTGAGGAGGCTCCTTTGAAAGTGGAGAAAGTAAAACTTAAATATAGCGATTGGGCTCTTCCTGCAAGCATTTCTTCTATGATGGTAGCACAATCTCCTATCCTGTATAAGGACGCTTCATTGGAGGAGTTTAGAAAACGAGGTTATGCGTCGTTTGCAATGGGTAACTATATGAATATCGTCGGTAGTGCCGGTTATCGCATTGTTGATAATGCAAAGACTACTTTAGGGGCGTGGTTCCAGCATAATTCGACAAATGGCAAAATTACTGATGACGGGGATTTGGAAGGCTTTAAAGACAGTTATGACAAGCAATTCATTGTTGATGATAAGTTTGGACTTTATTTCAGCAATGCTTTTGAGGCGGGAGAATTAACTATTGACGCTGATTATCAGTTTAGTAAGTTTAATTATTTCCGTTACTTGCCTATGGGCGATAATTTGTTGATATATCCTAACGAGAGAAAACAAAAAGTTAATAATTTCGGTTTTAAAGCCGGATGGGCGAATGGTGAGGATAGCGAATTTCAGTATAATTTAGGAATTGGCGTTGGCTATTTCAATTCAGACTACCGCTTTTGGGTAGAGCCGCTCCCTTCTAATAACTTTGACGGTATGAAGGAATTCGGCTTGTCGGTAAATGGAGGAGTGAGCCAGCGATTTGCCGAGGATTCTTATATAGGCTTGGACTTGAAGTTTGACTATTTCAAGCGCTCAAACCTTATGACATTTAATAATATCAGGGAAGATGGTGCTTTAAAAACTGTTTTTTCACCTATCGACAACCATTCTTTCGGAATGCTGACAGTTAAGCCTCATTACAGCAAGGAAACAGGCCGAATGAACTTTAATGTTGGCGTTAATGTTGATGTGTCGTTTAATAATGGAACAACTTTCCGCATTGCACCTGATGTGAGGTTTGACTATGCTTTCACAAAGAACATAGCATTGGCTCTTTCTGCAGTTGGCGGTAATAAGATAAATACTTTCCGTAATACATTCGCAGAAAACAGATACTTGAATCCTTCTCTTGAACTCCCGACAACATATACGCTTGTAGATGCCGAGGCGGCAATCAAATTTGGAGCGTTTAAGGGATTTCATTTTGTGCCGTTTGTGGGTTTCAGCGTAACTAAAAACAATATGGTTCCTTTTCTTTACCAGAATATAGGCTTCTTTGCCGCTGGAAATACATTCTATAGAGGAATGGATATGAAAGGCTTTAAGGCTGGTGTTGAATTGGGGTATAAGTTTGGCTCGTATGTTGATTTGGCTGCAAAATATACATTTGCTCCGCAAAACGAAGAAGACGGCTATGTCGTTACTCCAGACTGTGCAGAGCATAATGTTGATGCGATGCTGAAGGTTTCTCCAATAAAGAAATTGGATATTGCTTTGTCTTACAATTTGAGAGCGTTAAGAACTCTAAGAAAGTCATTGCCAATGACAACAAATGTTCCGGGTGAAATTGTGGAGCATTTAAGTTGTGACCGAATGTCTAATATCTCAAACTTAAATGCTTCTGCATCATATCGTATAAATGATATGTTCTCTGTGTTCTGCCAGGCTAATAACCTTTTGGGCAGAAATTATCAAGTATATAATAGTATTACAGCACAGGAATTTAATATCCTTGGGGGCATATCTGTAAAGTTTTAGGAAATAGAGATAATATTTTGAGGGACCGTCAAATTCGTTTAGGCGGTTCTTTTTTTTATTGATGGTGCTAATCTTGGAAGCATCTTGCAATCGCGGACACTCAGCAGAGTGTCCCTACAGTGGTGTGTTAGTAACATATTAATAATCAGCCAACTGTAGAAACGAAATGTATTTCGTCCGCCGTGGGCAATGGCGTATGCAAAAACAGTACCAACCACGGATACCCTACAGTAAATGGGTTGAACTTCAATGCTTTGTAGGGGCGATTCCCGAAATCCCTGCCTCGTGTAACAAGGAAATCCCCGTAAACGTCCACGCACAAAAAACATTCTTCTTAAAAAATAACCCACTCAAATTTGATTTGAGTGGGTTGCTTGTCTTATCTAAGTTTTATTGAAATATCTTATTTCAATTTTGCTTGGATTGCTTTAGTTGCTTCTTCGTAACCTGGTTTTTCGAGGAGGGCAAACATGTTTTTCTTGTAAGCCTCTACGCCCGGTTGGTTGAATGGGTTAACGTCAAGGATATAACCGCTGATACCGCAAGCCTTTTCGAAGAAATAGATAATTTCACCGAGGTGGTACTCGCTAAGTTCCGGCAAAGTGATGTGGATATTTGGCACACCGCCGTCAACGTGTGCGATAACAGTACCAAGTTCTGCCATCTTGTTAACTTCGTCGATACGCTTGTTTGCGATATAGTTCAAACCGTCAAGGTTTGCCTCGTCAGAAGGGATGCGAACTTCGTGTTGTTGCTTGGCAACAGAGATAACAGTTTCGAAGATAGTTCTTTCGCCTTCTTGAATCCATTGACCCATTGAGTGAAGGTCTGTTGAGTTGTCAACAGATGCTGGGAAAATACCCTTATTCTCTTTACCTTCGCTTTCGCCGTAGAGTTGTTTCCACCATTCAGCGAGGAAGTGGAGTTTCGGGTTGTAGTTAACAAGGATTTCGATTTTCTTGCCAGAGTTATAAAGAGCGTTACGAGTCTTGGCATATTCAACGGCGATATTGTCGTCAGCATTGATAGTTGCCATTTCCATATTTTTAGCACCTTCGATAAGTTGGCGGATGTTGAATCCGGCAATAGCGATAGGAAGCAAGCCAACAGGAGTCAATACAGAGAAACGGCCGCCGATATTGTCTTCGATAACGTATGATGTGTAGCCTTCTTCGTTGGCAAGAGTGCGTAGTGCACCTTTTGCAGCGTCGGTAACTGCAACGATGTGCTTAGAAGCAAATTCCTTTCCTTCTTGCTTTTCGAGCATTTCCTTAAGGATGCGGAATGCAATTGCCGGTTCAGTTGTTGTTCCTGATTTTGAAATAACAACGATACCGAATTTCTTGCCGTTAAGTAGGCTGATTAGTTCGCTCATGTAATCTTCGCCGATGTTCTGTCCAGCGAAAAGAACGCGAGGACCGTTTGCCGGCTTGAGGGCAGCAAATGAGTCGCTTAGCGCTTCAATAACTGCTTTTGCACCGAGGTAACTGCCGCCGATGCCGATGGCAACAACATATTCGCAGTCGTTGCGAAGAGTGGCAGCCGTATTTTCGATGCTGCTAACCAATTCTTCATCAAGAGATGATGGCAAGTGCATCCAGCCGAGGAAGTCGTTTCCTGCACCTGAGCCTGTTTCCAACTTTTCGATAGCCTCTGCTGCTTTTGCCTGCAATGCATCGATGTCGCTCGCACTTACTGTCCCAAGAACGTTGCGATTGTCTAATTTAATAGAATCCATAAGTTAAAACTTTATTAATCATTTAATACTTTGCGAAGTTACTTTAATTTCACCGTAGAAAAAAGAAAAATATCTTTTTTCTTTCATTTATTGGCGATTGCGTTTATGCCTGCAATTTGTCAATGTTTGCAAAGAGTTCGTCAATGTCGCTCTCTTTTGTTGCCCAGCAGGTAACGAAGCGTACTGCCGTTTCCTTTTCGCCGCGGTTGCCCCAAACTTCAAATGATGCAAATTCGCGGATCTTGTCCATCATTCCGTTTTCGAGGATAAAGAACTGCTGGTTTGTTGGCGAGTCAATATATAGTTTGCAGCCTCTTTGGGTAAATCCTTCTTTCAACTTCATTGCCATTTTTATGGCGTGTTCAGAGATTGAGTAGTAAAGATTATTGCTGAAAAGAGTGAGGAACTGCAAGCCGAGAAGGCGACCCTTTGCGAGTAATGCTCCGTGTTGTTTTATGATAGTCTTGAAGCGGGGAAGAGCTGTTTTGTCGGGTATAACGACAGCCTCTCCGAATAGAGCGCCAACCTTTGTTCCGCCTATATAGAAAGCGTCTGCAACTGTTGCAAGGTCGTTCAGTGTCAAGTCGCCGTTAGCGGCAAGCCCGTAGCCGAGTCTTGCTCCGTCGATATATAGAGGGAGTCCGTATTCCTTGCAAACTGCCTTGATTTCTTTTAGTTCATTCAGCGAATAAAGAGTGCCCAATTCAGTAGGATAGGAGATATAGACCATTCCCGGTTCAACCATGTGTACCCATGTTTCATCGTTGAAGAAGTCAGACAGATACTTTTGTAGGTCCTTAGCCATCAGTTTCCCGTCGCATCCAGTGATAGTTATAACCTTATGGCCGAAAGCCTCAATTGCTCCCGCTTCGTGGACGTTGATATGCCCGGTACCGATAGTTATAACGCCCTGATGAGTTCTGAGTAGCCCGTCGATAACGGTAGCATTTGTCTGCGTGCCGCCAACAAGGAAAAACACGTCAGAATCATTTGGGTTTAGTCCGCAGGCGTTTAGAATAGCAATCTTTGCCTGTTCGGTATAGTTGTCAAAACCGTAACCAGGCGTTTCCTCGAGATTAGTTTCAGTGATTCTGCGAATAATTTCCGGATGAGCACCAGCCATATAATCGCTGTCAAAATGTGTCATAGTTTAGTAGTTTTTGCAAGTACAAAAATACAGCCTTTTTGCGATATTTTCCTAATGTTTGAAAATTTTCCCGGAAAAAATTGTAAAAACGGTAAAGGCAATATATCTTTGCAATCCTATCACAGATATATGTGGTTCAAAATGGGGATGACCGGTTTTGACAGCGTGTAGAAGTGGTATGTAAGCACGCAGAGCGATGATGGCTACCTCTTTAATCCATGACATCAAAAATTTTATCTGGCGAAAATAACTACGCTCTCGCTGCCTAACCGAAGTACAGTAAGTTAGCTTTATTTCTGCCACAGTGGCAGAAACGAGACATCACCCGATTGCCCCGCTTCGAGACGTTTCGATAAGGTGGTGCTAAGAAAATCGAAGATTGGAGGACCGGCTCCCGGGAGGAACTCTGAAATTTTACGGGATAAGCATTTTGTTGGCGGTTCGGTGCCTGCATCTTGACGAAAACCAATTCCGGAATAAGCGTGTAGAAAGCATATTGGTTCCGCGTTTGGACGAGAGTTCGAATCTCTCCATCTCCACAAGCCTTGGATTAGCGTCCAGGGCTTTTTTTTTTGGCGCGGGGTAATGGGCAATCTGCATCGTTGCCAGTAGTTTTTTGTTGTTACATTTGCTTGGTTTAGACTATATAATTATGGGATGCTATCTTTGGTAAGTATTTGAATATTAAGGTTATGTTGTTTTGATGCGCTACTTTTTTTGTATGTGCCGTTGATTTGTAGTTATTGAATATATATTTTTGCAATAACACTTGTTAGGTGTAATCTTTACCTACAAATCCGATTGACAAACCTAAATAAAAACTATTATAATTATGTTGAAATTATCACGTTGTTTAATGAGCTTTTTTACGCTTATAAGTGCTTCTGTTGTGACTAATCTTGTTGCACAGAACCCAGTAGCCCTTCCAGAGGCTGTCGTTACTTCTGGCAATGCACGCTTTACGGTGTTGACTCCGGAGATGGTTCGTATTGAGTACAGTGATAAGGGAGTGTTTGAAGATCGTGCTACGTTTGCTATCCAGAATAGAGAAATGGAAAGCGTTCCTGCGTTTGAAACGGCTGAAGATTCAGAGTTCCTTTACATCAAAACATCCAAATTGAATTTGAAGTATCGAAAGGGTACAAATCCGAAAACTATACCTGCTTCTGCAGATAACCTTTCAATTTCGATGGCTCATAACGGTCAGAATGTTCTATGGTATCCAGGAAAGCCGGACCCTTTGAACTTAAAAGGGACATGCCGCACTCTTGACGGAAGTAATGGCGATAATAAGCGTTCTGAATTGGAAAACGGGTTGATTTCCCGTTCAGGCTGGGCTGTTATTGATGATTCTTGGACGGCAGCCCGTCCCGACGGCAGCCGCTCTTTTGCCCTTGAGCATAATGCGGAAGTTGGTTATGACTGGTGGGCGGAAAGAAAAGACCCGCATGCTTTGGACTTGTATTTTATGGGTTATGGCTCGGAATATAAAAAGGCTATCGGCGATTTTACAAAAGTTGCCGGGAAGATTCCTTTGCCACCGAATTATGTTTTTGGTTACTGGTATAGCAGATACGCTTCTTATTCTTCTGATGATTATCGACAGATTATGACTGATTTGGAAACTAATGATATTCCGACAGACGTTATGATTCTCGATATGGACTGGCACTGGAACGGTGACGCCGCTTGCGGTTCTGCCGGTATTGGCGGTTGGACTGGTTGGTCCTGGAACACTAATCTCATACCTGATCCAGTCAAATTGCTTAATGAAATCCATGACAGGAAATTCAAGGTGTCTTTGAACCTTCACCCGGCAGATGGAGTCAACAAGATTGAGTCGCCAAAGTATTTTTCTGCAATGGATAAAGAACTTGGCGGTAAATATACAAATGGAAATGACATTGCATGGAGTATTGATTATCCGGATTTTACAAAGTCTTTTTTCAAGAATATTATAAGAGAGCGTGAAAGCGAAGGTGTTGATTTCTGGTGGCTTGACTGGCAGCAGCATCTGGTGAGCCATAACACTCCAGGTCTTGGTGAAACGTTTTGGTGTAACCATGTGTTTTTCAACGATATGAAGATAAATCGACCAAGCCGTCGTCCTGTTATTTTCCACCGTTGGGGCGGATTGGGCAGTCACCGCTATCAGATAGGTTTCTCTGGTGATGCGTTGATAAACTTCCCTACACTTGCTTTCCAGCCATACTTTACAGCGACAGCGTCAAATGTTGGCTATGCTTACTGGGGACATGACCTTGGCGGTCACGCATTTACTGATGAGAAAATTGTTAATGACCCTGAATTGATGCTACGCTGGATGCAGTTTGGAGTGTTTACTCCGATTTTCCGCAGTCACGCAACAAAAGACACGAGAATAGAACGTAGAATATGGAAGTTCAGCAACTTCCCACAGTTGCGTAACGCGGTAAAACTACGTTATGCCTTGTTTCCATATATCTATACGATGGCTCGCAAGACATACGATACTGGTATAGGAATTTGCCGTCCGTTATACTATGAATATCCTAATGCTGAAGAGGCATACAAGTATGAGGGTGAATATTTCTTCGGAGATGATATTCTTGTTGCTCCTATAACAGAGCATACGGCTGACGGAAAGACTGTTTCAAAAAAAATATGGTTTCCAGAGGGAAAGTGGTGGAGCGTTTCAGATAATTGCATTATAGAAGGTCCTTGCGAAATGACAATGACTTATGGCTTGGATGATATACCGTATTTCTTCAGGAGCGGTTCTGTAATTCCATTCAATCCGTCAAGTGTCAAGAATGTTACAGAAGTTCCTTCTGAAATTATTTTGAATGTTGTTGCAGGAGAAAGTGGTGATGGTTTTCTTTATGAAGATGCTGGAGATAATTCAGATTATGCAGAAAAGTACGCAACAACAGCTTTTCACCATACAGTTTCTGGTAACGTTGAGACTTGCGTAATTGAGCCTCGTCAATGCATTCAGGTAGGTTTGTGTCAAAACCGTGCTTGGTCTGTTAATTTGCTCAATGCCAAAGAGCCGGAGAGTGTGAAGATTGATGGAAAGCCAGTCGATTCTTCAGCATATTGCTATGATGCAAGTACAAATACTCTCAATGTTAAAGTCCCCAATACAGATTGCGGTAAAGGTGTGACGGTTACAGTTGTGTTTAAGGAAAACGGAGGTGTTGCAAGTCTTGGATCCAATCCTGTCGTCTTTTCTTTTGATAGGGTTAGTGGAGCTCTGACGGCAGACCTTGGAAATGAGCGTAAGAATGTGGATTTTTCTATTCATAATCTTTCAGGAATGGAATGCTTGCACCGTAGTTTTAGCAATGTTTCATCATTTAGCGAAAATTTGTCGCATCTTGAATCAGCGATGTATATTTGTTGCATTAAGGCGGATGATTTAATGAAGATCGGAAAAATAATCAAGTAGAAATGAAAAAGTATATATCTTTAGTAATAGTTCTTGCATTTTCTGTTTTAACAGGTACTGCAGGAATGTCGAACTCAATCGATTATACCCAACTGTATATTGTTGGAGATGCAACTCAGACTTCTTGGGATTTGGGTAAAGCCGAAAGTTTTAGCAATATTTCTGAGGGGGTTTTTGAATGGACAGGTCAACTGGAAGGTAATAAGGAATTTAAGTTTATGAATGACCGCAGTGGCTGGCACAAGCATATTGTTGCGTTAGAGGGAGGATTGACCCTTTCGATAGGCGACGAATGTGCATTGAATTTTTTTGCAAATTGGAGTCTTGACGGAAAATTGGATTGCAAAATGCGAGTTGCAGAAACAGCAATATATACAATCACTGTTGACCTTCTAAGTATGAGGATGAGAATTTCAGAACCTGTTGCTCTTGTTGAATGGCCAGAAAAACTCTATTTATATGGTTCGGCAACAGATTTTAAGGCCATAGAAATTCCTAATGCATACGGTGTGGAAAGAAAGAAGACATTAACCCTTAAGCCGGGATTCGCTAAACTGATGGATACACCGACAGTAACGGCTGAAACAAAATATTTTGTTCCGCGTTTTCCGGAAGTGGATATTACTTTTGGAAAGGGGTATATGTCAAATATCTATCCGGAGGCAAATAAAGACGCACGCGGTTGGAGCGTTATGGTTGCTGGTGATTATTCATTTTATCTTGATAACAGCAGAAAAACCTTTGCTTGTAAGAAGTATAAGCCATATACAATTCTTTATATAGTAGGAGGCTGTTGTGAGAAGGCTTGGGATTATTCAGATGCTTTTAACAATAAGTTTCGTCAAGATCCTGATAATCCTGAAATAATGGTATGGGAAGGAGAGTTGCGCATAGGATGGGATAAGAAAATCAATGGGGATGGCTCTGTTTCATTGCCAGATGAGCCTAATAAGTTCAAAATTCTAACAGCACCGGATTGGTTCAAAGACACGTTTCATCCCTATATTTCAGATATAAGTGCAGAAGGAACGAGTGATGCCCGTATTTCCGGAGGAGATGATTTGAAATGGACAATAAGCAGAGACGGTTTTTACCGATTGGAACTGAATACAAAAACGGAAACTTTGAAAGGGGTATACACTCCGTTGCCACAGCAGGCTCACAAGCCAAGCACTGAAATGGGAGGCGTCATCGCTGTTGAAATTCAGGAAGATAGAGCTTTTGAAGAATATTATAATTTGCAGGGAATAAAGATCGAAAAGCCAGATTCAGGCGTTTTCATTGTTTATGACGGTCATAAAGCAATTAAGAAGATTAAGCGATAATTAAGAATTGATTTTTATGTGTGTGGCGGAAATTTCGGTATAACCTGAGATTTCCGCCACCTTTTTTTGTGCAGTTTCTGAATTTAACATTTCAGATTTTTAAAATTGGGAAAAATTTTTGTAGATTTGTAGAAGATAGGATGTGGTCTGGCAATACCTTCGCCCAAAAGTGCCTTTTGGCTCGGTGCTGCGCACACCTTTCGCTATAATGTAAATGTAATGTTATTACCTTATCGTAAATCAATATTGATAGTGTTCTTCTTGTGTTGTCAAGTATTTCAGGTATTGGCATCGGGAGAAACAGCAACTGATTCACTAATGAAGCAGTTGGATAACATTATATCGAATCGTGAAATATATTTATCCAGGAAAAAAGCGGAACTCGACAGTTTGCATCGCCGATTTGATTTGTCAAAAGATGATGTGGAGAGGTTTAATTCATTGAATAGTCTATATGATGCCTATAACGCATTCAATGTTGATTCCGCTTACAGTATAAGCCAGAAGCAGGAGGCAATAGCCAAGCGTATAGGAGATTCCAACCTTGTTATTCATGCGAGAATGAACAAGGCTAATATATTGGGGAAGACGGGAATGTACCATGAAACGATAGAGTTGATGGATTCAATTAGGTTCAGTGATCTGCCAGATTATTTGCGGCCTTATTATTACCATATAAAGAGAACTGTGAGTGGATTGCTGGAAGATTATTCCGCTTTTGAGGAAGAGAAAAAATATTATCATGATTTGACAAATTCATACAGGGATTCCATAATGTCGGTTAACCCAGTAGGTTCACTTGCTTATGTTATAACCAAGACGGACTATTTGAACGTTAATGGTCAGCCAGGAGAAGCCTTGAAGGAAATGGAGTCATTTATATCGTCAAGTCAGTTGACAGAGCATGAGATAGCGATATGTGCATGTACGTTGGCAGAATCATACTCTCTGATTGGTGACATGGAGAAGCAGAAGGAGCAGTTGCTAATCTCTTCTATTGCAGATATGAAAGCGTCTGTCAGGGAGTATATATCGTTGAGGCAGTTGGCGTTATTGCTTTATGGTGAGGGAGATTTGGAGCGTGCCTATAGTTTCTTGTCGATAGCCATTGATGATGCAATCAAATGCAATGCCCGCCAGAGAATTGTTGAGTTAAATGCTCATTATCCCATGATTAACGATATATATGTTGGAGAAATACAGTCACAGAAGAATACATTGGGTTGGACTATTGTTATTATCACAGTTTTAACAGTTTTTCTTTTTGTCTTGTTGCTGTATACACGCAAGCAGATGAGGAAGGTAGCAGAAGCGAGAAAAACCATTCAAGAGGCATACGAGAAACTTAACGGTTTGAATGCTGAATTGCATAAATCTAATGACCGATTGCAAGAGGCTAACCGTGATATTGCAGAGATTTCCGAGTTAAAAGAGGTGTATATCGGCAGATATATGGATCAGTGTCTGGAGTATATCGACAAATTGGATTCCTATAGAAAGCAGTTGGGAAAACTTTGCAATTCTGGAAAAGAAGAGGAGTTGAAAAAGGTTTTGAAATCAACGACTGTTATTGATGAAGAATTGAAGGAGTTTTATAATCAGTTTGACAAGACTTTCCTTAGCCTTTTTCCGACATTTGTTGAAGATTTCAATAAACTCCTTATGCCGGAGGAGGTAATTATACCAAAAAAGAAAGGTTGCCTGAATACTGAATTGCGAATATTTGCCTTAATTAGGTTAGGCATTACCGATAGTGATAATATTGCAAAATTTCTGCGATATTCGCTGACAACTATCTATAATTATCGAACAAAGGTTAGAAATAAGGCTAAAGGCGACCGTAACCTTCTTGAGCAGGAAGTTGTTAAGATTGGTCGAAGTTGAGTGGTTGGTAACTGTTTTGAAAAACATTTTTTTATTGTAAATTTTTGGTAAAAAGTACTCGTAATTCACTACTTATTTGGCGGGTGTTTTTGTTGTAATTAGTTGATTTGTAGGTGATAGTATTTGCAAATTACTATATTTTCAATATGAGCCGTTGACAATGCTTTTATAATCTCTTAACTTTGCGAAAGTTAACAATTTTACCAAAATTTCAATATCAAAATCAATGGCAAATAAAGACATTTTTCGACAGTCACTATTCTTGCTGATGTTGTTGATAGCAGGTGCTCAAGTTGTGTTTGCACAGCATGTCAGTGTTAGTGGAACGGTAACTGATCCGATGGGTGAACCTCTAATAGGGGTTAGTGTTGTTGTCCCTGGAACAAAGACTGGTACTGCAACCGACATTTCCGGTAGATTCAGTTTGGAGGCTGATGCCAAGGGAAAACTCCGTTTTTCTTACGTTGGCTATAAGACAGTAGAGGAGTCAATCAATGGACGCACTAATATTAATGTGCAGATGGTTGAGGATTCCGAAGTCCTCAGTGAAGTTGTTGTAATCGGCTACGGAACTATGGATAAGAAAGAATTAACGTCGGCAATTTCACATATTAGTGAAAAGGATTTCCTTTCTGCAAGTTCCATAGACCCGACGATGATGATTCAAGGTAAGGTTCCTGGTGTTTCCATTACCAATACAGGTGCTGGTGATCCTAACAATCAGGCAAGTATTCAGATTCGAGGTGTTTCCTCACGTTCAGCAGGACTTGGCCCGCTAATTGTTATCGACGGTGTTCCGGGCGGTAATCTGACAAATGTTAATCCAAACGACATTGCGTCTTTCGATATATTGAAAGACGGTGCCGCTTCGGCTATTTATGGTACACGCGGTTCAAATGGCGTTATCCTTGTAACGACAAAGAAAGGTTCCAAAGACGGAAGAACACACACTTCATATTCAGGTAATGTTGTGTTTGATAACGCTATCCGCGAACTTGATATGATGAGTGCTCAAGATTACCGTGAAGTGCGTCTTGGCTGGGGTGACCGTGGCGTTGACCTTGGCGGTAATGAAGACTGGTTCGATGCTGTTACCCGTACTGGTATTACAACACAGCACACTTTGACAGTAAGTGGTGGTAATGACCGTAGCAATTACCGTGTCAGTGCTGATTATCGTAATGCTCACGGTATAGACCTTCGCTCAAAGCGAGAGGAATATGGAGCACGTGCTTCGGTTATGCACACAACAAAAGGAGGACTGTTTACAATCAACTTGAATGTTGCACCGCGTATCATTTATCGTGATAATGCCGATTGGAGCGTCTTCCGCAATGCGATAGAGGCAAACCCGACGACTCCTATTATGGACCCTGAAAATCCTAACCTATATTACAATTTCCAAGGTCAGGTTGTTGGAAGCAACCCTGTTGAATTGCAGAAACTCGAGAAAAACCACGCTGATACAAAACTTCTTGACTGGGACGGAACAGTTAAGTTGAACTTGCTTCCGCTGCTTGCAAAGGGAGGAATAAGCAATCATAATCTTTCAACGCAGATAATGTTTGCCGATCACCAGTATAGCAATAACGATTCATGGTTCCGCCCGTCAACAAGTACTCTTGCAATCAATAGCGGTTATGACGGAGAGGCAAGCCGTGCTTATTCAAAAGAGCGTCAGTATATTCTTGAGTGGCTTGCAAACTACAGCACAAGTATAGCCGACAAGCATAATATTAAGGCTATGGTGGGATATTCTTATCAGTATTCAAGATATGAAGGTTTTGATATGTCAAACAAGGACTTCCCAAATGATGGACTTGGTTCGGATAATATGGGTTCAGGAGAACTTGCAAAAGAAGAAGGAGAAGTTCTTATGGGCAGTTACAAGAATGATGCAAAGTTGATTTCTTTCTTTGGCAGAATAAGTTATGATTATAAAGGCAAATATCTGTTTACCGCATCATTGCGACACGAAGGTTCTTCAAAATTTGGTGCCAATCATAAGTGGGGTAACTTCCCTGCTGTTTCTGCTGGTTGGCGTATCTCGGAAGAGGAATTCCTTGACGGAGCAGAATGGATAAATGATTTGAAGATTAGAGGTGACTACGGAGTTACGGGTAATCAGGATTTTGGCAGTTATAATTCTTTGAATACAATGACAGGATTTGGCTATTATTTCTATAATGGCAAGTATTTTCAAGTTTGGGGCCCTTCAAAGAACGTTAATCCGGACTTGAAGTGGGAAAAGGGTAAAAACTGGAATATTGGTGTTGATTTCTCTTTGTTTGACAATCGCTTCTATGGTTCATTGAACTATTTTAACCGCCGTCAGCAAGATTTGCTCGGAAACTATAAGGTATCCGTTCCTCCTTATTTATTTGACGAAACATTTGTAAATGTTGGAACGATGAAGAATACCGGCTTTGAGTTTGACTTTGGGTTCAATGCAGTCAATAAGAAGGATTTCTCTTACAGTTTCAACGTTATTGGTACGGTTATGAGTAACAAGTTCGTTGATTTCAGCAACTCTAAATATGTTGGCCAGGACTTCTATAATGTTTGCAGCACTGAAGATCCGTATCCGCATTATAATTTGCAGCGTATAGAAAAAGGCAAGCCACTTGGCAACTTCTATATGTGGAAATTTGCAGGAATAACAACCGAAGGAGATTGGCTGGTTTATGATAAGGAAGGAGATATAATCCGTGCTTCACAGGCAACAGACGAGGACCGTCAGGTTGTTGGTAACGGTATGCCTAAGTTCTCAATGTCAACAAGCCATAACTTCCGTTATAAGAATTTTGATTTGGCTTTATTCTTCCGTGGGGCTTTTGGATTTGACATTTTCAACATCCATGATTTCTATTACGGAACAAGAAACTTTACCGGAAACAGGTTAAAGAAAGCATACGGCAAGAATTTTGATATCAATCCCGACGCCAATCCTGTTGTATGTGATTATTTCCTTGAAAGGGGAGATTACTTTAAACTTGATATGATTACGCTCGGTTACAATCTGTCTATTCCAAATTGCCGTTTCCTTGACGGGCTACGCGTTTACGGAACAGTCAAGAACGTATTTACAATCACTAAGTTTAGCGGAGTTGACCCGTCAACATATCAGGTAAACGGTTTGACCCCAGGCGGACAAGGTTCTCGTTCTTATTATCCGTCAACACGCCAGTTCATTTTTGGTGTTCAACTTGATTTCTAACAACTTGAAAATATAGAAAAATGAAGATATTCAAACATATAGCAGCGGCAGCAGTCCTTGCCGTAGCGTTCACAAGTTGTACAGACTTGGATGAGACCTTATATGACCAGGTAGGAACGCAAAACTACTATAATACTAAGAATGACGTTATCCGTGCGGCATTCCGTCCGTTCGAGCATGCTTTCTGGAGCATTCAGAGCCGCCATGTTCTTAATGAACTTAGTGCGGACCAGTTAATAACACCTACTCGTGACGGCTGGTGGGACGACGGAGGCAAATGGCGTCGTCTGCACTATCACCAATGGAATGTAGAGGACGGTGGTGATGCCCAGACAGAATGGAACGGTTGTTTCCAGGGGATTATGCAGTGTAATTATGTTATTGAAGACCTTGCAAAGTTGAATCCTGATAAATTTGGTTTCACACAGGTTGAATTTGACAATATTAATGCCCAGTGCCGTGCGTTGCGTGCGTGGTTCTATCTTCGTCTTCTTGACGCTTTCAGAAATATACCTTTGGCTGTCAGTTACAGTGATGTTTCTAAGAATACAGATTATCAGGTTGAGCCTAAGGTTATCTTTGAATTTATAGAAGGCGAGTTGAAGGCTTGCTCAAAGTTGCTTACAAAGAAGGAAAGTCTTGGTTCTGGCGAGAACATTCAGGGACAATGGACTCAGGCTGGTGCTGTCGCTTTATTAGTACGTCTTTATCTTAATGCTTCCGTATATATAGGAGAAGACCGCTATGCTGATTGTGAACGCGTAGCACAGGATATTCTTGACGGAGTTTATGGAGCATACGAAGTTGCTGACCGCTGGGATGCAGCCTTCGATTGGGATAACAATAAGTGTGATGAGGTAATATTCGGATTTCCAGGAGATCAAGGTTATTCATTCTGGCACTATCAGGGCGATACATTCTGGTGGACTGCTCCTGCAAAAGCCCATTTCTATTTTAATGATAGAAAAGCAAAAGGTGGAGGCCATAACACAAAATATGCAGCGTCTCCTTCATACGACCTTAATGGAGAACTTTATAAGTATGAACTTGGTATGCCAATCCAGAATTTCCGCAAATATCCGGGTGATGAGCGAATGAAACTGTACCGTAATCTCGGTAACAGCACTCGTGAGGGTATGTTCCTGTTCGGTTATCTGGAGTATATCGATGACAACGGCAAGAAGGCACGCGTTCGTGCACCAGAACAGCCGTATGACCTCTATATCCGTGATGCTGTTGGTAATTTCCAAGGAATGGCACCGGATAAGTGGCCGTCAAACAAGACAAGCAATCTTATGAATGGTGACCATAACTCAGGATGGCATTTTGCAAAATATCCGTTCTATAGCGACGATGATGCTCATCAAATGGAAAGTGACTATACGGAAATTCGCTTGCCGGAAATTATCTATTCTTTGGCGGAATGCAAATTGCGTGCCGGTAACAAGCAAGAGGCTGCAAAACTGCTTAATAGTGTTCGCAAACGCAATTATCCTGAAGAAAATTACAAACAAGTCCTTTATGCACCAGAGGGCAAAGCCCAACTTGATGAAAAGGAAATGCTTGCAGAGTGGGGACGCGAGTTCTTTGCTGAAGGCCGTCGCCGTATCGATTTGATACGATTCGGCAAGTTTTCTTCCGGTACTTGGTGGGATAAGACACCTGATGCTAACAAGAATACGGAAATATTCCCTATTATGCGTCCTATCCTTAATTCTAACCCTGCTTTGGTTCAGAACCCGGGTTACAATAAGTAATGTTCCACTACCAAAATAAAACGAAAAATGAAACTGAAAAATTTTATATATGCGATTGCCGGTCTTAGCCTTGTTGCATCTATGACTGGATGCGAGGGTGAAAAAGACCTTGTTATTATTGAAGGAAATCTGCCTATCAAGACTTCAACGCTATATATGGTCGGAGATGCAACGCCTAATGGCTGGAGCATCGATTCTCCAACTCCGTTTGAGGCAGGAACAGAAGATCCGCTTGTGTTTACTTGGGAAGGCAACTTGAACAAGGGAGAGATGAAACTTTGCCTGACAACCGGCAGTTTTGATGCTCCTTTTATCCGTCCTGCAATTAATGGAGCAGAGATAGGTAAGACTGAAATAGTTGATGCAGAGTTTAAGATGCATGCCGGTGATCCTGATGACAAGTGGAAAGTTGTTGAGCCAGGAGTATATCGCCTGTCGTTTAACTTGAGGAACTGGACAATGAGTTCTCTTTATATTAAAGGTCAGGATGAGCCCGAAAAAGAGCCTATTAAAGCAGATGCTTTATATATTGTTGGCGATGCTACCCCTAATGGTTGGAATATTGATTCCCCAACCTTGCTGAACAAGACTTCTGATTATATTTATGAATATGAGGGACTCCTAAATGCAGGAGATTTTAAGGCTTGCACATCAACAGGCAGTTGGGATGTTCCGTTCGTAAGGCCATCAACCGACGGTTGCAAGATTTCAGAAAATGGAGTTGAGAGTGCAGAGTTCCTTTATGTCACTAATCCAGACAATAAATGGAAGGTAACAACAGCCGGTACATATCATTTGACATTTGACCTTGAGAACTGGACTATAACAGCAGAGTTTAAGGGCGGATTGTCTCCAGATAAGGAGCCAATTGAAAGTAATACGCTTTATATGATTGGAGATGCAACGCCAGGTGGCTGGAGTATGGATAATGCAACGGCTCTGACACAATCCACTGACAACAAATATATATTTACTTGGGAAGGAGATCTTGTTCAGGGCAATATGAAGGCTTGTCTTGAACCTGACGGAACATTCTCCTGCCCGTTCTTGCGTCCAACATTTAGCGGATGTAAAATAAATGCAAATGGGGTTGAGGATAGCGAGTTTATATATACAACGAACCCTGATGACAAATGGAGAGTTGAAGAGGCTGGGAAGTACCGATTGGTATTTGATTTGCAAAATTGGACACTTCAAGTAACAAAACTATAAATAACAATAAAACACAATGAAAAAAATGACAATATTATCAGCAACGTTGGCTGCTGCAGCATTAATTAGTGCATGCACCGACGATATTGAAATGCGACGTCCTCCAAAATTTGAGTTGCCAGAACTGCCGGAGGTGGGAAATATCCATAACTATAAGGCTCCTCTTTACTGGAGCGTTTATGAGTATTGCTGGCTTCAGGAAAAGGCTGGCGTTGCTAACGAGGATATGGATATTACCCCGTCAGAGTGGGATAAGATTATAGATTGGGTGGCAACTGACTTGAAGCCCTATGGTTATGATATGGTATGCACAGACGGCTTTATTCCTATGCTTGCCAAGGACGAGTCTGGCTATATGACTCATTATGGTTCCATGTCAATCAAAGAACTTGTCGAGAAATGCAAGGCAAAGGGATTGAAAGTCGGAATCTATGATAATCCTCTTTGGCTTCACGGTTCTGATGATACAAAAATTGCGGGAACAGATTATACATTTGGCTCTCTAAGATATAATGGTTCAGACCAGGTTCAAAATCCGAAAGATGAAGACAAGTGGTTCGGTTGGGTTGTTGCAACGCATGCTGGTGCAAAAGAGTATATAGACGGATTTTTCAAGCACTATCATGATTTGGGCATTGATTATATCCGTATGGATTTTATGTCATGGTATGAAGACGGCAAGGACCGCAATATTGGTACTGTAGGTCGTGGGTATGGTAGAGATGTCTATGCCCGTGCTTTGAACTATATTGCCGAATCTGCCAAGAAATATGGAATTTTCACATCCGTTGTGATGCCACACTTGAATGATGATGCCCTTCTTGAGGCTAAATATGGCAATATGGTCCGTATAGTTGCAGATACAGGAGACGGTGGCTGGTGGCATTGCTCTGCATGTGACCGTGGGCAATCATTCGCAAGTTGGCCTAATTGCAACAATATGTTTGACGGTTTTACATACTGGTCACATATAGCGGGCCGAGACAAAGTTATACTTGACGGTGACTTTATCCGCCTTAACACTTTCTCAACAGATGCAGAAAAGGAATTTGTCATTTCCTTGCAACTTATGGCAGGAGGTCCGGTAACTGTTTCTGACCAATATAGCACTATCGGTGACAATACCAAGTTTTACACTAATGAGGAAATGTTAGCCTTGAATGCAGACCGCTTCGTTGGTAAGCCTATAAGTGACAAGTTGAATGATGCAAATAATCAGGTTTGGTTCGGTCAAATGTCGAATGGTGACTATGTTGTTGGTATCTTTAATAGAGATGATAGTCCTAAGTCTGTTACAGTGAACTTTTCAGATCTTGGGGTCTCTGGAGAATATAATGTTAGAGACTTGTGGAAACATGCAGATGAAGGAAAAGCGGAATCACTTACCGCAACAATACCTGCTCATGGATGTAAGATTGTAAAACTTTCAAAATAGGGTAAATGAGGTTAAATATTATAGCAACGGCACTCCTCTTGATGGGGAGTGCCTGGGGAGTAACAGCCTCTGAAGTAGTCTCTCCGAATGGAAATATTAGGGTGGATTTCAGCATTGTTGACGGCCGTCCTACATACGAAATGAGTTATAAGGGCAAGACTGTCGTAAAACCGTCACATCTTGGTCTGGAACTTATCGGCTCTACAAATTTGATGGATAAGTTTGAGGAAAAGGATGTTACTTATAGCGACTTTGACGAAACTTGGAAACCTATTTGGGGTGAGAATAAGGAAATTCGCAACAATTACCGAGAGATGCTTGTTGAACTTTCGCAACCAGCCCATGGCAGATTTATGAATATCCGTTTCCGTGTGTATGACGATGGCGTTGGTTTCCGATATGAGTTTCCTGTTCAGAAATATCTCGACTATTTTCCTGTCAAGGAGGAGCATACCCAGTTCGCAATGACTGGCGATCACATTGCGTGGTGGATTGCCGGTGACTATGATACTCAGGAGTATGACTATACTGAGTCTCGACTTTCTCAAGTGAGGAAGTTTATGGAGTCGTCGATTTGCGGTAACGCTTCGCAAAAGCAGTTCTCGCCAACAGGCGTTCAAACTTCTTTGCAGATGAAGACAGATGACGGTCTGTATATCAATATTCATGAGGCTGCTTTAGTTAATTACTCTTGTATGCACCTCAATCTTGATGATGAGAATTTTGTGTTTGAATCATGGCTTACACCAGATGCACAGGGTGTTAAGGCATACGTGCAGACACCAGACCACACACCATGGCGTACTGTTATGGTTAGTGACGATGCTCGCGATATGCTGTCTTCTAACCTTATTCTTAACTTGAATGAGCCGTGTGCTTATGATGATACATCGTGGATTAAACCTGTTAAATACATAGGCGTTTGGTGGGAGATGATTGGTGCCGGAAAGCAGTGGTCATATACCTACGATTTGCCTTCCATAAAACTGGATAATGTTGACTATTCAAAGGCGAAATGCCATGGTCAGCACCCGGCCAATACCCAAAACGTAAAGAAGTACATCGACTTTGCCGCAGAGCATGGCTTTGACCAGGTGCTGGTAGAGGGCTGGAACATCGGTTGGGAAGACTGGTTCGGAAAGTCAAAAGACTATGTCTTTGATTTCGTAACTCCTTATCCGGACTTTGATATAGATTATCTTAATAAGTATGCTCATTCTAAGGGCGTTAAGTTAATGATGCACCACGAGACTTCCGGCTCTGTCCGAAATTATGAGCGTCACATGGATGAGGCATATAGATTGATGGAAAAGTATGGCTATAATTCTGTAAAGAGCGGATATGTAGGCAATATCATTCCACGAGGAGAGCACCATTACGGTCAATGGATGGTTAACCACTATCTTTATGCCGTTACAGAGGCGGCAAAGCATAAGATTATGGTTAATGCCCATGAGGCAGTGCGTCCTACGGGTCTTTGCCGCACTTATCCTAACCTTATAGGAAATGAAAGTGCCCGTGGAACAGAATATGAGTCATTTGCAGGAAATAAGCCGTTCCATACAACCGTTTTGCCGTTTACGCGTCTTCAGGGAGGCCCGATGGATTATACTCCTGGTATATTTGAAATGGATATGAAAAAGGTAAATCCAACCAGTCCAGGGCATGTTAACAGTACTCTTGCTCGCCAATTGGCTCTATATGTAACTATGTACAGCCCGTTGCAAATGGCTGCTGACGTGCCGGAGGTATATAACCGTTTCCTTGATGCTTTCCAGTTTATTAAGGATGTTGCAGTTGACTGGGACGAAAGTCGCTATCTTGAGGCTGAGCCTGGGAGATATATTGTTGCTGCCCGTAAGGCAAAAGGGGGAGATGACTGGTATGTCGGTTGCACAGCAAGTGAGCACGGTCACGAATCAACACTAAGTCTTGACTTCCTTGATAAAGGTAGAAAATATGAAGCAATCATTTATGCAGATACCGATGATGCACACTACCTGACAAATCCACAGGCTTATAAGATAACTAAGAAAACAGTTACTTCTAAAACAAAACTAAAGATGAAGGCTGCTCCAGGAGGAGGATATGCAATTTCAATTAAACCGTTATAATTTTAAAATTTAGATAATATGAAAAACGTAAGAAGAATTATTTTGTCGTTGGCGATGATTATGTTTGCAGTATCAGCAAATGCTGGTCGCCTTTGGATTATTGGTGATGCAACACCGTATGGATGGGATTTGGATAATGCAACAGCACTATTGTCAAGTCCTAAAAACGAAACCGTTTATACCGGAACTATTCACTTGAAAGCAGGAATGGAATTTAAGTTTGCAACGGCTCCTGAATTTGGAAGCGAAGAATTTGGAGGAGCGTTGGATGCTGCTATGGTTGACGGTAAAATCAATCTTGCAACGGGTAGCAACGATAGTGGTTATGCAAAATTAAAAGTAGAGAATGACGGTAATTATTTTATTACCGTGGATACACAAAATCTTGTTGCAACGTTTGTTTTGTCGGCATATCAAGATGCAGAACTTCGACATTGTTCTTTATTTATGGTAGGCGATGCAACGGAAAATGGTTGGGATATTATGAAAGGAACGCCACTTTATCAGGACTCAGAGGAACCATATATTTATAGAGCGGAAAATCTTTCATTGAAGGTTGGTGAGTTTAAGATTGCCACTTCCTTGAGAGGTGCTTGCTCATGGGATCCGAAATATTGGTATTTTAGAGATGCCAATGACAGTGGAAAGATTGCTCTTGCTCAAGAAGGTGACTTGAAGTGGAATATCAGTGAGGAAAAACAGTATAACGTAACTGTTAATACAAAAGATTTGACAATTGTAATAGGATTACCCGCCCCGAGTGGAATAGAAAGTATTGAAGTAGAGGAGTCTGAGCAAAAAGCGGAATACTACAATCTGATGGGAGTTAGAGTGATGAATCCGCAACCTGGATTGTATATTCGCAAGACAGGCTCTAAATGTGAAAAAGTCTTTGTAACTGAGTTCAGATAAACCACTGTTCCCCTATTTGTGTATGATAAATGTTAATTTAATAAAAAAATTAACAAGGTCTTGCGGATTTTGTTGTTTATTAAATAATTCGTACCTTTGCGGTCTGAAAATTAATATATTAATTTAATAAGGCTTATGAAAGCATTTGTATTCCCTGGACAGGGCGCGCAGTTTGTAGGTATGGGTAAGGACCTGTACGAAAACAATGCAACTGCCAAAGAATTGTTTGAGAAAGCAAACGAAATTTTAGGTTTTAGAATCACAGATTTGATGTTCGAAGGAACAGAAGAAGATTTGCGCCAAACAAAGGTTACACAACCGGCAATTTTCTTGCATTCTGTAATCCTTGCCAAGACAATGGGCGAGGAATTCAAACCAGAAATGGTTGCAGGTCACTCACTTGGTGAGTTCTCAGCACTTGTAGCAGCAGGCGCACTTTCTTTTGAAGATGGCTTGAAGTTGGTTGCAACACGTGCAATGGCTATGCAAAAGGCGTGTGAGGCACAACCATCAACAATGGCTGCTATTCTTGGTTTGACTAACGAACAAGTAGAGGAAATATGCGCGTCAATCGACGCAATCGTTGCTCCGGCTAACTATAACTGCCCGGGTCAAGTTGTTATCTCAGGTACAGAAGAAGGTATCGACGCTGCATGCGAAAAGGCTACTGCTGCTGGTGCTCGCCGCGCTTTGAAATTGAAGGTTGGTGGCGCGTTCCACTCTCCGTTGATGCAACCTGCTCACGAAGAATTGGCTAACGCTATCAATGCTGCTCAATTTGCAACACCTATCTGCCCTGTTTATCAAGACGTTGACGCTAAACCTCACACAGATGCAGAGGAAATCAAGGCTAACTTGATTGCTCAGTTGACTGCTCCTGTTAAATGGACACAAATCGTTCAAGCAATGATTGCTGATGGTGCTGATGATTTTACAGAACTTGGCCCTGGCACAGTACTCCAAGGTCTTGTTAAGAAAATCGACCGTAACGTTGCTACTTCTGGCCGTCAATAAGGATATTTCAATAAATCAAAAAAAGCGAACCAATGGCGAATGCTGTTGGTTCGCTTTTTTAGTGCTTGGTAAAGATTAATCCGAGTTAGTATTGTTGTGTACTTATAGGGGAATATATGGTTATTTTCGTTTGGTTCTTAGACAACTTTTAATTGTTTTGGTATTTTTTTGTAACATTTTTTTGTTTTTCACTTGGTATTTGTAATTTTTTAGTAAATTTGCAGGTGGATATGTTCTAAATTATTAACTAAAAAAGAATAGTAATGAAAAAAATTAATCTCGTTTTGTTAACGGCATTGAGTTTGATTGCAGCACCATTGCAGGCACAGACTATTTTGTCGGAGGATTTCGAGACTGGTTCAACAGTTGATTACGACCCGAATTTTAGTTCAGGTTGGACAACTGAGGACAGTTATTTGGGGAATACAACTAAGTATCGTTGGCATGTTTATTATGCTTCTAAGGGAACGATTGGTGGTACTCATTGTGCTGCTTGTGATGCTTCTATGTTTGAAAGTTCTACAGATGGAACAGGACCGCGAGAAGAGATGCTGTTGTCACCAGAGTTGACGCTTGATGATACTTATCAGTTGTCGTTCAACTGGAAAGCAGCAAGTGCTTCCGCCTTGGATAAGCAAGAATATGATTTTCAAGTTCGAGTTGTTGAGGACGGTGATTTGATGAATGCCGTTACAGTATGGTCTTTCCAGGATGCAGAGGCTCTTAAGGAAAGTGGCGTTGCAAACTTTCCATGGACTGGTTGGACAGTCTATAATTCTAAGATTGGTCTGGAAAAATATAAAGGAAAGAAAGTTAAGTTGGCATTTGTCTATAAGATGCTAAAAAAAATTGCTAATGTTGTCTATCTTGATGATGTTAAGGTTTCGAAGTACACACCGCAAACAGCGCCTGTTGCAACATTGTCAAAGACGTTGTATAATTTTGGAGATGTATTCATTGGCGAAAAAGTTTGGTCGGAGGTTATTACTCTTAAAAATACAGGAACAAGTGGCTTGACAATCAGTGATGTAGAATTGCCGAATGGCTTTGGTACGAATTTAGACGTTTCAAAAGTTAATTTGGGAAAGAATGAGTCTGTTGATTTCCAGATTTCGTATTCATCAAATTTAACAAGTTCAACAGATGGTAAGGTTGTCATCAAGACTAATGGAGGCGATGCTTCACTTCGCGTTGTTGCCAATAAGGTAGCGTTACCGGAAGGAGCAACTTTTGAAGGCTTTGAAAAGGGTTGCCCACCAGTTGGATGGACAGCAAAGAGTTGGTCTGCAACAAACTATGCTCTTGAGGGGGATTTTTCTGCTTATGCGTCAGCAATCCTTGACGGTGCATGTGAGTTGACAACACCAAGACTTGACTTGTCACAAGGAAAACACAGTGTGTCATTTACTGGCTTTAATAATTTTGACAGTGACGTTGAAGGAGCAGCCCCTGCTAATGACGTAACTTTGCAGTTCTCAAAGGACGGTGGAGCAACATGGACAACAGTCTGGACTTCTGCTGTTATAAACGGAATGGATAATGCAAGGGTTGATTTGGGCTCTCCAGCCTCTGACAATTGCTATTTGAAGTGGGTTTACAGTGCAATTACTTATGATGAGGAATATATTCCTGAAACTTCTATTTTCTTCCTTGACCGTGTTGTTCTGCCAAAGATGTATGGCGCAGAAGGCAAACCGTCTGCATCCAAGTGCGTAACGCCTGCTAACAATGCAGTTGATGTGTTTAATAAAAATGTCGTTCTCTCTTGGGAAAGTGTCCTTTTTGCTAAAGGTTACAAACTATATGTAGGGACAGATGCAGATGCAACAAGCATTGTTAACGGAAAGGATCTTGGCGATGTGACCGAATATACATTGGAAAAGTGCGATTATGCAACAAAATATTACTGGAAGGTCGTTCCTTATAATGAAAATGGAGAAGCTGAAAATGCAGAGGTATGGAGTTTTACAACAATGGCAGACCAAACGGTTTCAACTTTCCCATATAAGGAAAGTTTTGAAGGGGTGAATTTCCCACCACTTGGATGGAACTACACTACCGACCAAGGTACTCGTTGGGATTTCAGTTCTACCAATCCTTTCGATGGTAAGTTTAGTGCCGTTGCAAGTTGCCGTGAGCCAGAAACAACAACAGTTTTGGAAACAGTTGATTTCAAGTTGCCGGCAGAACCTCTAGAAATCAGTTTCTATTGGGGCAATGATATGCCTATTGCTTTAGAAAAGGACAATACAGGTCTTGTAGAGAACACATCAAAGGCAGATGACGGTATTGATGCTTGCTTCTTTGAAATCTTTGTTGACAATGAGTGGAAGCAACTGGCAATTATGTCAGACAAGAATAACAAATTCTGGTGTCGTGAGATTGTTAACCTTAAGGATTATGCAGGAAAGACAGTTTCTTTCCGTTGGAGATATGTTGCTCACGCTTACATGCAGGCTTCAGGAGTTTGTCTTGATATGATAAATATTCAGGAAGCAGCAGACGTTAAGGCTTCTTTCAATGTGTCAAAATGGGATGCAGGAAAGGTTAACTATAACAAGTTTGTTACTTCAAGAAAACCGTTGACAGTTATTAATGACGGAACTAAGGCAATCAAGGTTTTAAAGGTTGAGTTCGGTACGGAGAACTTTACTTCTACATTGGCTGTAAATACAGTTATTGAACCGAGAAAGGCATCTCAATTCTCTATTACATTCAATGCAAAAGCAACTGCAAATGTTGTTGAAGATGCAATGAAGGTTACTTTTGATAACGGAGCAGTTATTGAATTGCCAGTGGTTGGCGAGGCATTGGCTAACGATATTGCATATTATGACTTTGAAGAAGAAGAGGCAGGAACAATGACTCCAAAGGACTTTACAACAGTTGACGTTGATAAAAAAGCGACTACTGCAATGACATCTTTGGATTACCCGATGCGTGGCGTTCCATTCGCATTCTGTGTTCAGCAAGACAAGGACTGGAACAATGTCTTTGAACCAGTATCAGGCGAAAAGGTTCTCGTTGCAATTGCTCCAGGTGATGAAAGCGAGTCAAATGACTGGATTATCAGCAAGCAGATGAAGGCAACTTCAAATTCTCGTTTCACATTCTATGGCCGCAACTGGAATAGTGTAAATTCAATTCTTCCAGAGACACCGCATAGCGTTGAGGTTTTGGTAAGCACAACAGATACGGAATTGGCTTCATTTGAAGTTGTTATGAACAAGGTTCAAATGCCGTATTACGGAGGCAAATATGAGTTTTTTGACGTTGATTTGAGCAAGTATGCAGGCCAGCAGATTTATGTTGCAGTTCATCATACAGTAACAGCGGGTCTTGCAGCCTTCTTTGATGATTTCACATTCGAGCATTTTGAAGATGTAAGCGGTGGTGTTGAAGCGTTGGATGTTAATACTGGTGTCTCTGTATATCCAAATCCAGCAGTTGATGTAGTTACAGTTGGCGGGGCAGAATCAGCCGACGTTGTTATCACAAACTTGTCAGGAGCAGTCGTTCTTAACCAGTCAGGAGTTAAGACTGTAAACGTTTCAGACTTGTCTGCAGGTATTTATTTAATGACAGTCAGAACAGAAAGTGGTGTATTCACTACAAAGTTACTCAAGAAGTAATGTTATAGGGAAGTCGGCGGGGGACTGCCGGCTTCTCACAAAGGAAATTTAAAAAAATTTAATTATGAGAAAAACAAGTTTTTTATTAACCATGATGCTGCTCGCCTTTCTTTTGCCAAAGGCGAATGCTCAAACAGTGGCAAACTATACTTGCGATTTCAGCGGGTTGGTAACAACAGAGCATGATTTCGCACCTAAGTTTTGGGGGCATATTGTTGATTCGTATATCGACTATGAGTACGGGGACGAATCCTATGTTGAATACAGTGCCGTTAAAACTGGAGGTGTTGACAACAGCGAGTACCTTAAAATCGGGTCGCAGACCATTGGTGGCTGGGCTGGTGTTACAGTGAAGGATATGCTTGTTACTCCTGCTGTTACAGGAGATGTCACCCTTCAGGTAAAGAAGACAGGTTCAAATGGAACTGTTAAGTTTTACACGTGCATCAAGCAGGAAGATGGCTCTTTCAAGGCTGGTTCTGAATATGAGATTGTTTTGCCTGAACTTTCCGACAGTGAATGGACTCTGGTTAGTCTGCCAGCCGTTCCTGCCGGTACTTATCTCGGTATTTGTGGAGATCAAGTGGGCATTGATAATTTCACAGCTGCTTCAGCGGAATTGATGTTGAGAAAAGAGTTGACAATTGAATCAGTTGCCCTTACTTCCAATCGCAATTATCTTGATGCTAATGAGCAAGGAAAAGCAACAATATCTTATGATGTTGTTGTTAAAAATAGCGGAGATGCAGAATTGAATCCTGGTGATGATAACTATTCAATCTCGGTTATTAATTATAGTAATAATAATGAGGTCTTGGGGACAGTCAACATAGACCAGCCTCTTGCTTCTGGTGCAACTTCTGCGGTTATTCCTGTAGTCGTTGAGTTCGCTGTTACTGAAAACTCGCGTTGCAGATATGATATTAAGGAAAATATTTCTGGGTCGTCAAAGTTTGGTGACTGGTTGGAGGCTTTCCCTTATTCTCCGAATTTTGTAGTGTTCCTTTCAGGCAGGAGTGATAAATTTTCTGCCGGCTCAACAATAGATTTCGGCATGCGTAACGCACCGTTTACCGTTTCATTGGATGTTGCCAATCAAGGTGCTGCACCTTCTGAAATTACAGCAATCGAACTCCCAGAAGGATTTTCTTGCAAGATAGTTGACAATGATGCATCTAAGACTTACTCTCTTCCTTGCAAGATACCGGCGCATGCCAAGTATCAACTTGACATAACAATGGATGCTGCAACGGCAGGTGACAAGTCTGGAAAGATGGCTATAAGTGTTGACGGTAATATCGTAGAATATAAGTTGTCGGGAAATGTTCTTGACAGTTCAAAATGGTATGTGAATTTTGAAGATCAGAAATATCCTGACGGCTCTTATCTTGAATCAACGTCCTGGAATATTGAAACTTACGGCGTTGGTGGAAATAATTATCAGGCAGAAAATTCTACTGCTTCTGAAATGACTAAGTTTATATCACCGAAACTAACTGTTGAGGCAGGAGAAGTGCTTACATTCCGCGCTAACCGCAGATCAAGTTCAGCGTATGCTTCTTATAAGTTGAATGTTTATTATTCAACAGACAGGAAAACATGGAATTTGGTTAAGACAATTTCTGAGGATTCTGAAGAAAATATCCCGAATGAGAAAGAGTCGGAATATCCAAACCCTATGAAGTTGAAGACATTTACGGTATCTGGCATACCAGCAGGAGAATGCTACATTGCTTTTGAGGCAGGTTATGTAGGTATTGATGATATTTATGGCTTTAAGGTTGCACCGGCTGCTGATTACGACTTTGTTTCAGAAAAATTGGAACTTGCAAATACGGCGACTGTAAACTATGAATACATTGCATCATTGAAATTCGGGAATGCTGGTACTAAAAATATTGCGGAAAATACGTTTACGGCAAACTTTATAGTTAATGGCAGCGTTGTTGATTCAAAATCTGTTCCAGCACTTGAGAGGGATTCACAGAACAGAAACACTTCATCAAGCGTTTCTTTCAGTTGGACTCCGAGAGAGTCTGGTAGTATTCCTGTTGCTATTGAAATAACAGATGGCACTTATACTTATAAGGAAGAGCAGATCGTTGAGGTTGGCGGTGAGCAAACCTTGGGATATGTTGCTGTTGGCAATCCGGCAGGAACAGATTCAAGTGCTCCGATAACTCCTAACTATAAGATGTCAGACACAGAGGCTGTATATACTGCTGATTTGATTAATCTTCCAGCCGGTACTGAAATTTACAAGATAATGTACCGCGGTTACAAGACATCTGAGGACAAGAATTTGACCCTTCAGGTTTGGGTTGAAAATACATCTGATGCAACTCCTGCCTCCGTTGATGCAAATATGGTAAGCACTGCTAATATGACTAAGGTCTATGATGGAGCATACACTTTGAAAAATGTAGGCGGTTCTTCTGCTGACCTTAAAGAGATGATGGTTATTGACTTGTCTGATAATCCGTTTGTCTATACAGGGGAAAATATCAGAATCGTTGTTTCGGCAAGGAGTGATGTCTATAAATCAAATTACTTTGAAGCGACTGATGTTGCAGGAATGTGTGTTAAGCGTTCAGCAGATAGCGGAGATCTTTCTGCTAAGTCTTTCAGTACTTCCAAGTTGCCGCTTGTCAATTTCTTTGTTGAGCAGCCTCTTTACCATATTGCTGGTAATGTTACTAATAAGACTAATTCTGCGGCTGTTGAGGGTGCTTTGGTTAAGTTGACTTCTGGTAATGTTGAATATAGTGCAACAACAAGTGCAACGGGAGAATACAGTATTGATGTTTATCAAAATACAAAAGACTATGTATTAACGGTTGACAAGGAAGGTTTCTTCCCTTATAAGGAAGAAAAGACAGTCAATGTTTCAACAGGTAGTGTTGATAATCATAATATTGTAATTGCAGAGGCAGTCGGATTTATGATTACTGAATCACATTTGCCAATTTCAGGCAGTGTTAACAGCACTTATACCGCAACAGTTAAGGTCCTTAACGGAAATAAAAATATATATGGGGGATATGAGGCTTCTTTGTATGTTAATGATGAGAAAGTTGCAGAGGCTGAATCTGTAAATGTTGAGGCAAATGCCAGTGCGGATTTCACCTTCGCTTATACTCCTCATGAGGCTGGTACTGTGAAGGCATACGTTAAGTTTGTTGCAGCAGGTATTACTACAACGACTGAAGCAGTAGATGTTGTTATTGCTGAGGAAGAGGCTGCTGGAGATGTTACTGTTGGTAACTTCGCAAATACTTTCGGATATGCTCCAGTTAACGCGTTCTTCAACTATAGTGATGCTGAAATCGTTTATCCTGCAAGTATGATTGGCTTGACGGCTGGCTCACAAATCAAGAGCATCGCTTTCAAGGGTTACAATGAAAAGGGCGACAGAACAGTGAAGGTTGAGGCTTGGATAGAAAATACTGAAGATACTGAAATAGTTGCATCATTGGCAGATTTGTCAAGCACTGCCAATATGACTCAGATATACAATGGAGAATGGACTTTGAAGAAGAGTGGTTCTGCCACTGAGCAATTTGACTTGCTCAAGTTTGACTTGTCTGATGCTCCGTTTGTATATGCTGGTAAGAATGTCCGTATTATTGTGAGAATGTCGGAAATTGCTGACTCTTACAAGCGTGTTTATTTCCAAGAGGATGTAAACCATAAATGTGCAATGAGAAATTCTGACAGTGGTCCTCTGGAAGGCGAATTGTCGTTGAGTAATATGCCTGTTGTCCATTTCGGTATTGACGCGTACAAGACAGTTAGCGGTAAGGTCACTTTGGCTGATACTCAAGCACCGGTTGCCGGTGAAAAGGTAACTGTTAAGTCTGGTGACATTGAATACTATGGCATTACAGATGATACGGGCGCTTATTCAGTAAACGTTATCAAGCATTCTCTTGACTATGTTGCTTCTGTCTCTTGTGCAGACTATTTGCCAGGTAGTGTAAATGTTTCGTTTGCAAACGGAAATGTTACTAATGCTGATATTGCTCTTCAAAAGGGCTTCGTAAAGGGTCAGGTTCTTGATGCTGATACAAATGAACCTATTCCTGGAGCATACGTTGAGTTGACTAATGCTAATTGGGAAGTTGTTGGTTCTGCGACAACTGATGACGGTAGTTTTGAATTCCCTGTTGGTGCTGGTGTATATGACCTTTGGGGCTCAATGGATGGTTATCAATTCGCATTCGCAGATGCCGCTGAGGTAACAACGGCTGGCGTTGTTGCTAATGTTTACTTGCGTGCTCGTTCATTTGCTGTTGCGGGAGTCATTACTGATGAAAAGGGTAACGTCCTTACTGATGTTACAGTTACTTTGAAGAAAGATGGAACTACTGTTAGTGAAATAACAAATGGTTCGGAAGCGGGTGACTATTATTTTGAAAATATCACACATGTTAATACTCACGTATATACTGTTGAGGCGAAAAAGTCTGGATACTTGGTTGAATCTATTACTCTTGATTTCTCATCAGTAGGCCAATGGGATTACTTGTTGATGGATCAGAATATTACTTTGAAGGTTGATCAGCAAGGTGGCGTTGACAGTGTTAGCGCAGAAGGCTTCAAGGCATTTGGCGGAAACAATTTGATAACAGTTGTTTCACCGCGTGGAGTTGTCAATGTGTATAATGAGGCAGGTGCTTTGGTCCGCAGCGTTTCTGTTGAAGAAGGTAAGACTGCAATCTATGGTTTCAATGCTGGTGTTTATATCGTCAACGGTATTAAGGTCGTTGTTCGATAACATATATTATTAATCCTATGGCGGTATGCAGAATTGGCATGCCGCCTTTTTATTATAAAGCAATGAAAAAGTCAAATCTCATTTTTATGGCGGTAGGTATGTTTGCGTTTACTATGAATCTCTCCGCAAATAGGACAGTTGAAGGTAGCCGCGTGGAATCGCTCGACCAATCTACTCAATCTGTTCCGCTTGTTGCTTTGTCGAAGACATATTGTGATTTCGGCAATGTCTATATTGGCGAAAAGGTATGGTCAGAAGTTATTACGCTTAAAAACACTGGTGCCGGTGTTTTGAAAATTACGAGTATTTTATATCCGTCAGGTTTTGATTTGTCAATGGATTTGAAAAAGGTAGAACTTAAGAAAAATGAGACGGTTAGTTTTAAGATTTCGTATAAATCACAGATGTTTAGTGATACGGACGCTATGTTTGTATTTAAGACAAACGGTGGAGATGTGCCTTTACGGGTGGTTGCTAATAAGGTTGCGTTGCCGAAAGGTGCTTCGTTTGAAGGGTTTGAGAATGGTTGCTCTCCTATTGGTTGGTCTTCAAATGGTTGGTCTTATAAAAAGTCTGCACTTGAGGGGGACCTTGCAGTATGTTCAACAGGCTCTTCAGACGGGGTGTGTGAGTTGAAAACACCTCGATTGGATTTGTCGAAAGGAGCTCACCGCGTTATATTTACTGCATTTAATAGTTTTGAATCCGATATGGAGGGTGATGCACCTGAGAATGATGTAACATTACAGTTTTCAAAGGACGGAGGATTAACATGGACAACTGTATGGGCTTCGGAAAAAGTTAATGAAATCGATAATGCTACCGTTGATTTGGGTAATCCAAAATCAGATAATTGCTATTTGAAATGGGTTTTTGGTGCTGTTGCATTCGATGCGGAAAAAATTGCAGAATCATCTACTTTCTATCTTGATAGAGTTGTTTTGCCGAAATTTTATGGCGCAGGAGGCGTGCCAGGTGCGACAAAATGTGTAACACCAGTAAATGGAGCGGTAAATGTACTCATAAGGGAAGTCGAGTTTATGTGGGAACCGGTTCTTTTTGCAACGGAATATAAAATTTATGTAGGAACAAATGCAGAAGCGAATGACATTATCAACGGAGAACCAACAGCAAATGACACAAGAGTATGGTTGAGAGGTCTTGATGGTGCAACAACATATTATTGGAGGGTTGTTCCATATAATGAAAAGGGGGAGGCACAAAATGTAGAGACATGGAGTTTTACAACGGAGGCTGCCCAAACAGTTACAAGGGAGCATTCAAGTTGCAAGTGAGCCGTTTGTAATGTAACATTAAATAGGCGTATAATATCTTAAATTTGACAATATCCAAAATTTTGTCTAATTTTGCGACCGCAAAGAACGAAACAAATTATTGTATGCCAAAGAATTTAGTGATTGTCGAGTCTCCGGCAAAAGCGAAAACCATAGAGAAGTTTTTGGGAAAGGACTATGAGGTGCTTTCAAGTTATGGACATATCCGAGACCTCAAAAAGAAGGATTTCAGTATTGATTTGGACCATAACTATGCTCCTATCTATGAGATACCGGCTGATAAAAAGGAGTTGGTAAAGACCTTAAAGGCGGAAGCCAAAAAAGCCGATATGGTGTGGCTCGCATCCGATGAGGACCGCGAGGGAGAAGCCATTGCATGGCACCTTTACGAGGTTCTTAAATTAACTCCGGAAAAGACTAAGCGTATCGTTTTCCACGAAATTACGAAAGATGCTATTCTGCATGCAATAGAGAATCCGCGAGACATTGATATCAATCAGGTAAATGCGCAGCAGGCTCGCCGCGTTCTTGACCGTATCGTTGGTTTTGAATTGTCGCCGGTTCTTTGGAAGAAAATCAAGCCTGCTCTTTCTGCCGGTCGTGTGCAGAGCGTTGCCGTGCGCCTTATCGTTGAAAGAGAGAAGGAAATAAAGAATTTCAAGTCAGAGGAGTACTACCGTGTCGTTGCTGTATTTACTGCCGACGGGGCTGCAATGCCTGTCCGTGCTGAATTGAGCAAAAGGTTGCAGAGCAGAAAGGAAGCGGAAGAGTTCTTGAACGATTGCAAGAATGCAACTTTTCAAATCACCGATTTGACTGTTAAGCCAGTTACAAAGACTCCTGCTCCTCCTTTCACAACTTCTACCTTGCAGCAGGAAGCATCGCGTAAGTTGGGCTTCTCTGTTTCGCAGACTATGGCGGTTGCTCAGCGACTTTATGAGTCTGGACACATCACTTATATGAGAACAGACTCTGTTAATCTGTCTTCTCTTGCGTTGGGAACTATCAAGCAGGAGGTTAACGATTCTCTTGGCAGCGAATACTACAAGCATAGAAACTATCATACAACTTCAAAGGGTGCACAGGAAGCGCACGAGGCTATCAGACCTACATATATCTCTAACAGAACTATTGAGGGCTCTGCTCAAGAGAAGCGTCTGTATGAGTTGATTTGGAAACGTACTATCGCTACTCAAATGGCAGATGCAAAGTTTGAGAAGACAACAGTTGACATTTCTATAAGCAACCGTTCGGAGAACTTTGTTGCAACAGGAGAAACTCTTGTTTTCGACGGTTTCTTGAATGTATATATTGAATCAAGTGATGATGAAAATTCTGTTGATTCATCTGAGGCGGGAAACTTGCCGGCTTTGAAGGCTGGTATGGCTCTTGAAATGAAGGAAGGTGAGGCTTCGCAGAGATTTACCCAGCAGCCACCGAGATATTCAGAGGCTATGCTCGTTAAGAAACTTGAGGAATTGGGTATAGGTCGACCTTCTACTTACGCTCCAACAATTTCAACAATCCAGAACCGTGAATATGTTGAAAAGGGAGAAAAGGAAGGCGTTAAGCGTACCTTTAATGTTATTACCCTCAAGAAAGGTACTGTTAAGGTAACTGAAAAACAGGAGAATGTTGGAGCGGAAAAAGGAAAGTTGATTCCTACTGATATTGGCGTTGTTGTCAATGATTTCTTGATGGACTACTTCCCGAATATCCTTGACTATAATTTTACAGCAAACGTTGAAGAAAAATTCGACCATATAGCAGAAGGAAAAACTGTTTGGAATGATGAAATATCGGCATTCTATACTCTTTTTCATCCGGAAGTTGAAAAAATTTCTAACTTGCGACTTGAGCATAAGGTTGGAGAAAGAGTTCTTGGTGTAGAACCCAAAACAGGTAAGGAAGTAAGCGTAAAGATTGGCCGCTTTGGTCCTGTTGTTCAAATAGGTTCAACCGATAGCGAAGAGAAACCTCAGTTTGCCGCTCTTCTAAAGGGTCAGTCAATTGACACTATAACTCTTGAAGAGGCACTTAAACTCTTTGATATGCCTCGTAACCTTGGCGATTATGAAGGTAAGGAAGTTGTCGTTGCAATAGGCCGTTTCGGTCCTTATGTTAAGTATGACGGCAAGTTCGTTTCTATACCAAAGACTATTTCACCACAAGAAATTAATATCGAAGAGGCGGTTGACCTTATCAAAAAGAAGGAAGAGGCAGAAAAGAAGAAACTCGTTAAGAAAATCAACGACGATATGGAAATTCTTAACGGTCCTTACGGTGTCTATATTTCCTATAAGAAGAAAAACTACAAGATTCCAAAAGGAACAGATGCGGAGGCTCTTAACGAGGAGGAGTGCATGAAGATAATTGAAGAAGCAGAGAATGCTCCTAAAAAGCCACGCCGCGTAACCCGCAAAAAGGCATAAATCATTACCATAAAAAATCGAGGATACACTTTTCGGCGTGTCCTCGATTTTTTTGTTGCGGTTTTGGTAGTATGTAATTTACGTTGCTGATAAATGAGAAATTGTGCACTATACATTATGTATAATCCATCTTCCAGAGTTTCCCCCTTCACGAGTCAATAATCCTTTTTCCCGCAATTTGTCTATCATCTTTCTAACTTGACGCTCGCTTATGTTCAATTGTTTAGAAAGATCTGCTCTTGAAATTGACGGAGACCCTGTTATGATTTTTAATAGTATTTCTTCGGCCGTTGGACCGCTTTGGATCGCCGTTGGATCACTGTTGGACCGCTTTGGATCGTTTCCGTTGTTGTCCGTTCGCCATATAACTACCCTAAAATCTTCTTCTTGATAGAACTCTGGAGTCTTCAGCCCGTAATCATGGCATTTATTAACGATATCTTCAGTTCCAGTTCCAACCTTCTCTATATATCCGTTCCAATACATTGGATCTGCAAGTAGAGGGTTGGCTGGTAGTGACTTATGCGGGCCATGTAACTTTTGTACAGTCAAACCATATGGAAGAGTCCCGGGATTCCAAATTTCCAATCTGTTCCTAAATAGCATTATTTGTACACTTGCGTTACTTGTATAATCTCGATGGCATACGGCATTAACAATCGCCTCTTTCACTGCATCGATTGGTAACTCTGGACGGGTGGGAATGTCTGCTTTCTCTCCTGATTCGCGAGTTCCGACCCAATTGTCAATACGGCTCATTACAAAACTCGTTGCTTGGTCAACAAGTTCAAAAACATCACCTCTGTAAATTTGATATGCAGGCATAGGTTTCTCAACAATATTGCCATAGAATTGTACGCATTTAACTTCTGATGTAATAAAAAACTTCTGTGGCTTCTTGCCGAATAGCAATATTGCTGCATTTGCCAATCTGCCTTTGTCGTCAATCAGATCAAGATGCGTAAGCAATGATATAGGAGATGTTTCAACAGGAAGCGGAAAGTTTCGCTTTGCTCGTGCCATGTGGATAAAATTTTTCATTTTACCCTCATCTAGGTCTTCTAGTGTTGCCTCATTGTCGTAAGATGCATCAAATGGACGCCAACGTATATATTCCTTTTCTTCCAGATAACGGATTAACGAAGCATAGACAGAAGTTCGCAAACCATCAATATCTATAAATGTTTTGCGCACAATATCTTGTTCAACTTTTCGTATTAATGCTGTCTCTTTTGGGTGTCTTTTCTCCTCATCAGTACTTTTTATATATATCAAACGGCTTTTATGAAGAGTTGCTGCCAAATCATATTCACGTTCTGTTGGTGATACCCCTTCTTTATCCTCATATCCATAAAGATTGCCATATAAACCTAAGTATATATCGCATAGTTCTACTTCCTTTAAATAAACGTGGCTGGTTGGATATTCATTGGCTGGAACTTCCTCGAAGATAAATGGCTCAAAGAATTTACCCAGCAATACATCTGTTCGTATATAATGACAAAGCATTGCTCGTTCTTCCGCAAATTCACTCTGCACACTGCTTATGAATATTTTGAATCGTTTCATTTTCCTATGTTTAATGTGAAATTTTGCAGAGTCAAACTGCAAGTGCAATATTACAAAATTAATTTGAAAATCTCTGGATTTAACGGGTAATATTTGAATTAAGGTTACATAATATATGGCTTTTCAGTATGAAATATGAGTTGAAATATCATAGTGTTGCATATGCGGAGGCTCTTCAAACCCCAAACGGCACCATCGCGGACGCTTTTATCCAAAGCGTCCCTACTGTAAATTGCGCACAACTTGTTGAATATCAATAATCTGTGCTGGGCGATGATCCATCGTCCAGCACGCGGGAACGAATGGATTTTAATTGTTTTCAATTTTGCAACCCTGGACGATGAGCCATCACCCTCTACAGTTAACATGCATATAATCAACTATTTGTGGACAAGATGCAAATTTTTCCCTGATGAGGAAATCGATATTCAATTGTATATTTGTCTAATATAAAAAACTTAAAAACTTGTGTTTTTACTTTTTTCTGCTCTCACCTTGCACTACTTTCGCTTCGCGCAAGATAGGCTACGGTTCGGCATAAAAAAATTAAAAACTTGTGTTTTTACTTTTTTCTGCTCTCACCTTGCACTATCTTTGCATATGATAAAACCATATATTATGAAGAAATTATGCTTTATGCTTTTGGCGGTTCTGCTTTTTGCAGTGCCAATGGAGGGGAAAAAGAAAGGTCAGGCTATTGCTACTTTTAAGGTGGTTTCGCATGACTTTGGTTATATCATGGAAAATAATGGTCCCGTTTCGTATGATTTTGAATTCACCAATACAGGAGAGAAACCTTTGTTGATAGTTTCTGCTCACGCTTCATGCGGTTGTACAAAACCGGCTTATCCAAAGCATCCGATTGCTCCTGGGGAATCAGGTGTCATAAAGGTTACATATAAGCCGAAAAACCGACCTGGTACATTTGATAAGGTCGTATCTGTTACAACAAACGGAAAATCTGTTTCCTTGCGTATAAAGGGTACTGTTATTCCAGGTGGAAGCAAAAAATAAGTAGAAAATGAGGGTTTTAGTGGCATTTTTAGTGGTGCTTATACCTTTTTTGTCTGAGGGACAGTTGGTTTGGAATAATCCTACTATTGACTTTGGAACGATAAGGGAAGATGACGGCATTGCTACTCGTTTTTTTACCTTTAAAAATTCGGGTGTGAAAAATGTGGCTATAAAAAGGATTATATCTTCTTGTGGATGTACGACGGTTAAACATTCAAATAAGGTTGTAAAAAAAGGGGTTAGAGATTCTTTGACAGTTGCGTATAATCCTGTTGGCAGACCCGGCTTTTTTAATAAGTTGGTTAAGGTGATAACCGCTGATTCAGTCTATCAACTGCGTATTATTGGAAATGTTATACCTTCAGAAATGACTGTTAAAAACCGTTTCCCTGTAAATAAAGGTAGTCTGGCTTTGTCGAATGGTATAATGACTTTTGATGAAGTTGCTTTGGGACAGCGTAAGTCTGTTAGATTCTTTGGTTGCAACTTATCGGAGAAAACATTACCTTTGGCGTTAGAAGGTCTTCCGAAAGGTGCTTCGTATAGTTTTTACCCTGATACGGTTGCAGCAGGCAATGTTTTTTCTATTGCTGTTACTTTTATGCCTGATACTGCCGATTTTGGGATACATCACTATTCTCCAGTTATTGTTGCGGGAGAAGAGAGGCTCGCTCTGGATATGTCAGTGACAGTTGTTGCTCCTTCAGTTTATGAGGTTTCAGGACTTGCAGAGTGCAGGCTCTTGAATGACCGAATAACTTTTGCGGATTATGGAGGTCAAGAATTTGCAAAGGCATATTTATCTGTTGAGAATGTTGGCAAAGCGGACTTGGTTGTTAAAGGCATTGCGAGTGACTGCGAGACAGTATCAGCGGTGAATGCCTTCCCAATGACAGTAAAGCCTGGCGAAAAGGCAATGATTGAGTTTGCTTTAGATGTGAAAAAAGAAAATAAAAGTATTTTAAACAATATATTAGTAATATACACCAATGACCCTAAGGCTCCTAATAGGAGAGTGAGGTTAGTTGGTTCAAAATAATAAGGACTATGGATAACAATCAACAACATCCGGAAAATAGTGCGGAGTTTTTGGGATTGACAGTAAACAGTGGAGTTGCAGAGCCGCCGAAAGTAAACCCATATTTCAAGCCTAAGAAGAGAAGAAAAGTATTCACGACTTCAGAATATGTAGAGGGTATCCTAAAGGGTGATGTAACTATGCTTAGTCGTGCCGTTACATTGGTAGAAAGCCATGCGGCAGATCATCAGGCAGTAGCGCAGGAAGTTATAGAAAAATGCCTTCCTTATGCAGGCAATTCGCGCCGTATAGGTATTACGGGCGTTCCTGGTGCCGGAAAGAGTACCTCCATCGACGTCTTCGGATTGCATGTCCTTAAAGGTGGCGGAAAATTAGCCGTACTTGCTATTGACCCGAGTAGTGAGAGAACCAAGGGTAGTATTCTTGGTGACAAAACACGTATGGAGAAATTGTCTCTTGAGCCGAATGCGTTTATTCGTCCCAGCCCGTCAGCAGGCTCTCTTGGAGGTGTTGCCCGCAAGACTCGTGAAACAATAATACTTTGCGAAGCTGCTGGTTACAATAATATCTTTGTGGAAACGGTTGGCGTTGGTCAGAGTGAGACGGCAGTTCATTCTATGGTTGACTTTTTTCTGCTGATTCAACTTGCCGGTACAGGAGACGAGTTGCAGGGTATCAAGCGAGGCATTATGGAAATGGCAGACGGCATCGTTATCAACAAGGCTGATGGCGACAATATCGACAGGGCGATGCTTGCCAAGGCTCAATTCCAAAGCGCATTGCACCTTTTCCCGCCAACAACATCAGGTTGGATGCCAGAAGTGTTGACATATTCCGGTTATTACGAACTCGGAATAGCAGAAGTCTGGGATATGATTGACCGGTATTTTGATTTTGTAAAAGGAAATGGCTTCTTTGAGCAAAGGAGAATGGAGCAGGAAAAATATTGGATGTATGAAACCATCGACGAGCAGTTGAAGGCGAATTTTTATCGCGACCCGGAAATTGAGGCGATGTTAAAAGTTAAGCAGGATAACGTTCTTGCCAGTCGTCAAAGTTCATTCGTAGCGGCAAGAGAGGTGCTTGACTTCTATTTTAATAAAATGGGGATTAAGTAAAGAATGCAGTAGTGGAAATAATGTCAAAAAGACCGAACAATAAACCAATAAATTGCCAAAATTGGATAAAGGATTTTAATTTTCGGATTTTTTGTTATAATTTTGCTTGATAAAAACAATTAATGGGAGTAAAACTACATAGAGAAGGAACCAATATTATCGGAGCATTTTTTCTGATACTTGCCGTTGTCAGCGTATCGTCGTTTATATTTATTCGACCGATAGCGATAGCGTGGGTAGTCTTTTCAGTGCTTTTCATAGGATTTTTGTTGGTGCTTAATTTCTTCCGTTCGCCACTAAGAAACTTTAAGGGCGACCGTGACGGAGTCGTTGTATCATCTGTTGACGGAACAGTAGTTGCTCTTGAAGAGGTTTATGAAGACGAATATCTTCATAGCCGAGCTATTCAGTTGTCGGTCTTTATGACAATTTTCAACGTTCATGCCAACTGGTATCCTGTTGACGGCGTTGTTGAAGTGGCAGACTATCATCCGGGTCGTTTCCGTGCGGCATATTTGCCTAAGTCAAGTTCTGAGAATGAGCATTCTTCGGTATTGATTAGAACTACAACAGGTCACAAGTTGCTTATGAGGCAAATTGCCGGTGCTATTGCCAGGAGAATAGTGACTTATGCACATCCGGGAGCAAAGGCAAATCTGTCATCGCACATGGGCTTTATCAAGTTTGGTTCAAGGGTAGATATTTATTTGCCGGTTGATTCTACAATCTTGGTGAAAATAGGTGATAAAACAACCGGTGGAATCACGCCGATTGCCTATCTAAAACAAACTAAAAAATGAAATTGCAACGTTTAATCAAACAGAATATACCGAATACCATAACATGCCTTAATCTTTTCTGCGGCTGCATGGCTATTGTCTTTGCTTTTAATTATGGCGATACATTTGGTGCTTTGAAAGGTTATGAACTTTCTTTTGTATTTATAGGACTTGCCGCTGTCTTTGATTTTTGTGACGGTTTATCTGCAAGATTGCTTCATGCGTATTCTGCGCTTGGCAAAGAATTGGATTCCCTTTCTGACCTTGTTAGTTTCGGCGTTGCTCCGGCAGCACTCGTTTACAATGCAATGACTGTTAACGGAGCAGGATGGCTCTCTTGTGCTGCGTTTTTAATCGCCGTCCTTGGTGGATTGCGGTTGGCAAAATTTAATGTTGATGATAGGCAGACAACGTCATTTATAGGATTGCCTATACCGTCAAATGCAATATTCTGGATTGGCATGGTGGCATGGATTAACCAATATTTCTATCCGGGTGATATTGTGATGATTGCTCTTATTGCTCTTATATCATTTATGATGGTTAGCAATGTCAGTATGTTTTCGCTTAAAGTTAAATCTCTTGCTTGGAAAGGCAATGCTCAAAGGTATATACTGATACTCGCCACAGTTGCGGGTGTTGCAACCTTGGGAGTAACGGCGTTCGCTTATGCCATTATCCTATATATTCTAATGTCGCTTTTTGCAGCGAAGAATGAACAATAGTCAGAGTGCTATTGTTTATATAATGTGTAATCTAAATTAGAAAGAAGTGTTTTTTTTATTAAAAATAGGAGGTCTTGTAGTTCTGGCCATAATATTCATTGTTATTTTCACTGTTGGAAGAGTGCTCTTTATGGCTAATAAAGTCAAGAGAAATTTTAAGAATACAATGAATAATGCAGGTTTTGGCGGACAGCAAAGGCAGCAGGCACAGCAACCCCAGTCAAAAAAAGTATATACTAAGGATATGGGGGAATATGTCAAATTCGAGGATGTTGAAGAAGATTTTTCTGTCGCCGAAGAGCCGAGGAAAGAACAATATAATAATAATGTAAAGGCTGAGTCTCAAATTTCCGACGTTGAGTTTGAGGAAATAAAGTAGGTCATTCCCAATCAATTTTTCAAACAAGAATTATTTGTTTTAACGGTACGGATTGCGGACACTCTGCAGAGTGTCTCTACAGTGAATGTGTTTAATTTGTTGTAAATCAAATGACTGTAGGAACGAAATGCATTTTGTCCGCCGTGCACGAATAAAATACAAATTTTTCCCTGAAGGGGAAATCGATTTCCAGCCTATGGCAGCGCCATAGGTAAGAATGAAAAAGAATTTAGCGCTCTGAAAGAGCAGGATATTCCCCTTGCTCCTACAGAGCGCTTTTATTGGTGTGTTGCATACCTGGGGCGCTGCCCGAGGCTGATAAACCATAGGGCTTTCAGCCCGCGAATTGTTTTTGATTTTGAAATCGCGGACACTCTTCAGGGTGTTCCTATAGTAGACGTGTTTAATTTGTTGTAAATCAAATGTCTGTAGGTACGAAATGTATTCGTCCGTTATGCGGAAATAACGGGGAAATGAATTGTTTTCTATTTTTTTGTTTTTTCAATTTTATATGTTTTTTACTTTTTTTTTATTCTAATTCTTGCATTATTAATTTATTCTCTCTACCTTAGCGGTGTGAAAGTAGGCTAAGCCTGCCAAACATGAAAACTAAAAACCTAAATAAATAACTTAAAACTATTAATTATGAAGAAATTATTACTTTCTGCATCTTTGCTTTTGGCTGCTTCTACAGCATTTGCTGTTACAGACGGTCAAACTTACGAAGCAAAGAAAGGCTTGACTATCACAAACCTTTGGACAATCGACCGTACTCACAATGCTGCAGACTATGAAAAATTGGCTATCGCTAACAAAAGTGCTCGTACTGCTGCTACTGACGGTAAAGTAGTTTATGTTGGTCTTTCTATGGCTGAAGGTCAAACAACTCTTGAAAGATTCGACCTTGAAACTGGTGCACTTATGGAACCTCTTGCTTTGAAACTTAACGGCGAAGCATATGTTGGTACACTTTGCGCTAACCAAGTTGGTCTTGACGATTATGGTCATCTTTATATTGCACCTTACAACGCTAACTCTGCAGGTGATGGTGCATTCCAAGTGTATCTTGTAAATACTGAAACTGGTGATTTGACATTGGTTGGTACTAATACAATGGACTTTTTGGGTGGTATTGGTCGTATCGACTACTGTGATGTTAAGGGTGACTTGACAGGTGTTGAATCATCTTGTACAGTTATCGCTGCTGCATCTACTAATGATATTGTTGTTTTTGGTTGGACAATGCCTCAAGGTTCTACAGAATGGGAAGGCGCTTTCACTGGTATGCCTTACCAACAAGTAACTGGAACTTATCCTGCTGACCAAACTATCTTCAACTATGGTTCAGTTGCTAAACACGTAAAAGACGGTACTGGTGATCTTGGTATGTTCTATATCGATGGTTTTACTACATTCCCAGCTCTTTATGGCTCTGACGGTGCGATGGTTGGTAATCTTGGTGAAGCTGACCTTATTGTAACAGATAAGGATACAGGTACAACAACAGGTACAGTTCCTGCTCCAAATGGTGCTGGTACAAACGGTATCGCTGAATTGTCTTGCGGCGCTCAAAACATTATTGGCTTTTCAGAAGGTCAATATCCAGCTGCTGGTAATGCACAAGTAATCATTACTGCTGTTGATGGTGACTATACATTCTCTTCTATGGAACACCTTTGGACTGTTCCTGCTGACGGTTTCTCTACTACATCTGATGGTGGTACACGTGTACATTGCATCCAAGGTGTTCAACTTCCTGAAGATGCTGCTGGCAAGAGCGCAACTCTTCTTGTAACATTCAAGTGCTTCAACGGTCTTGCTGTTTACCGCATTGCTGAAGAAGGTTACAACCCACAAGGTGGTGTAGCAGAAAACGTTGTTGCTAACGCACAAATCACAGTTAACGGTGATGTAATCGCTGTTTCTGAAGTTGCTGAAGCAATCGAAGTTTACAACATCGCTGGTCAAAAGGTTGCTCAAGCAAACAACGCTACAGAAGTTGTTGCTCCTGTTGCTGGTGTTTATGTTGTTAAGGCTACAGTTGCTGGCGAACAAACAGTTGCTAAAGTTGTTGTAAGATAATCAATCGCAACATAACAATAAAAGAGGCTTCCATTCGGAAGCCTTTTTTTATGCCCTTGAGAATCCCGATTTTCGCAATCGTGCACCTATCCAGGAACAGCGCAAATTTTTCCCTGAAGGGGAAATCAATTTCCAGCCTATGGCGCTGCCGCAGGCTGATGAACCATTGGACTTTCAGACCGCGAGTTGTTTTGATTTTGAAATTGCGGACACTCTGCAGAGTGTCCCTACAGTGGACGTGTTTAATTTGTTGAAAATCAAATGTATGTATGGATCAAATGTATTTCGTCCGCCTTGGGCAATGGTGTATGCATGACGGAGCGGATCGCGGACATTTTTTCAAAATGTCCCTACAGTAAATATGTTGTAAATCAAATGATTGTAGGGACACATTGCAAATGTGTCCGCCCATACGGGAACAAAACGGATTTTAAATGTTTCGGATTCTGCAAACGTGGACGCATTCGAGAAGCGCCCTGCGGATAATGTGCAGTAAATCAAATGTATTTAAATTTCTATTTTAATCGATTTGACAGATCTTTAATAGCCTTTTGAGCCTGTTCCTTATTGTAAAGGATATTGTAAACACATTCAAGGATTGGCATGTCAACGCCGTATTGCTTGTTTATTTCGTGGATGCATTTTGTTCCGTAATAACCCTCCGCAACCATCTCCATTTCCATCATAGCGGCTTTAACGGAGTATCCTCTGCCTATGTATGCACCGAAGTTATGGTTGCGGCTGAATTTGGAGTATGAAGTGACGAGCAGGTCTCCGAGATATACCGAATCGCAGATGTTTCTGTTGCCTCCGCATACCTCTTGCAGGAAATTATCCATTTCGCGGATTGCGTTGGAAACGAACATGGCAAGGAAATTGTCGCCGTTCTTCAGGCCATAGATGATTCCCGCACCAATTGCATATACGTTTTTCAGAACTGCTCCGTACTCTATTCCGTCTGTGTCGGTGGAAACTACTGTCCTGAGTTTTTTGCCTTTGAGACAGTCTGCAAAGGTTTTCGCAGTTTCAATTTCCGAGCATCCTATAGTTAGATAACTTTGCCTTCCAAGAGCCACTTCTTCAGCGTGGCATGGTCCGCCGATAACTATTTCGTTTTCTGGTTTAACTCCGTAGAAATCCGCCATATAACGCGTTACAATGGCATTTTCGTCAGGGACTATACCTTTTATGGCACTTACTATATATTTGTTGCTTATATCAACCGAAATCTTTTTAAGGTGCTCCTTTATGTATGGAGACGGCATAGCGAGCAGGAGCGTATCTGCTTCTGTGCATACTTTGTTAATGTCGGATGAAAATTCGATTCTTTCCACGTCGAACATGACATCGGAAAGGTAGGTTGGGTTGTGCCTGTCCTTAATAAAATCGGCAATGCGGTCATCTCTACGCATGTACCACATTATGGTATCTTGATTTTGAAGCAATAGTTTAGCAAGAGCCGTAGCCCAACTGCCACCGCCCATAACAGCGATTTTTCCAGGGAATTCCATTAGAATATATTTTGGTTACTAAAATGAAAAAAAATAACAACCGTTAGGCGGCTTTTGTTATGCTGCCTGAACGGTTGTTGTATTGAATGTCGTTATTATGCTTGTGCCTTAGCCACCCATTCAGTGACTTGCTCAAGAGTCGGATTGGTTAGTTCGAGTTTGAACTTTTTGTTCAGTCCGCAAAGTTCCTGTTGCATTTTTCCAGGCTTAGCGTCCTTCATGCTGTCAACAGTTAGGTAGCCGAGTTTTTGGATAGCCGGAACCCATTCAGCAGGCACGCCGATAGCAGTGTAAGCCTCTTCCTTGTCGCGCTTAACAACCTTTTCAGGACGCATTTGCGGGAAGAAAAGAACTTCCTGAATTGTTGTCTGTCCTGTCATAAGCATAACGAGACGGTCCATACCGATACCCATACCGGATGTTGGAGGCATACCGTATTCGAGGGCGCGGATAAAGTCTTTGTCGATAATCATTGCTTCGTCGTCGCCCTTTTCGCTCAGTTTCATTTGTTCTACGAAACGTTCGTACTGGTCGATTGGGTCATTAAGTTCAGAGTATGCGTTACAAAGTTCCTTACCGTTCACCATCAACTCGAATCGCTCTGTCAATTCAGGATTGTTGCGGTGACGCTTAGTAAGTGGAGACATTTCGATAGGGTAGTCGATGATGAAAGTAGGTTGGATATAGTTTCCTTCGCACTTTTCGCCGAATATTTCATCGATAAGTTTACCTTTACCCATAGTTTCGTCAACTTCTACGCCGATTTGCTTGCATACGTCGCGAAGTTGCTCTTCGCCCATGCCGGTGATGTCGATGCCGGTAAATTCCTTGATAGAGTCAATCATTGTCACGCGGCGGAATGGAGCCTTAAAGTTGATAATGTTGTCGCCAACCTTAACTTCAGTTGTGCCGTTAACATCAAGACAGATTTTCTCAATCATCTTTTCAGTAAAGTTCATCATCCAGTTGTAGTCCTTGTAAGAAACGTAGATTTCCATACAAGTGAACTCAGGGTTGTGGGTTCTGTCCATACCTTCGTTACGGAAGTTTTTAGAGAACTCATAAACGCCCTCGAAACCGCCGACGATAAGTCTTTTCAAGTAAAGTTCGTTAGCGATACGCAAGTACAAAGGAATGTCAAGAGCGTTGTGGTGAGTGATAAACGGTCTTGCAGCAGCGCCGCCAGGGATAGATTGTAGGATAGGAGTTTCCACTTCCATATATCCGTGACCGTTAAAGTATTCGCGCATAGAGTTGTAAACCTTTGTTCTCTTGATGAAGATATCTTTGATACCTTCGTTAACGACAAGGTCAACATATCTTTGACGGTAACGGAGTTCCGGGTCTTCGAAAGCATCGTATGTAACGCCGTCCTTAACCTTTACGATAGGCAGTGGGCGGAGTGATTTGCTAAGCATCTTGATAGTCTTTGCGTGAACAGTAATCTCACCCATCTGGGTTCTGAACACAAAACCTTCAATACCCACGAAGTCGCCGATATCAAGAAGTTTCTTGAAGAAGATGTTGTAGATATCCTTGTTTTCATCCGGGCAGATATCGTCGCGGCTGATATAGACTTGGATTCTTCCTTCAGCATCTTGCAATTCCATGAAAGAAGCCTTACCCATAATGCGTCGGCTCATAATACGTCCGGCAATGCTTACTTCTCTCATTTCGGCATCTTCGTCGCGGAAATTTTCCTTGATTTCCTTAGTGTGGCCAGTAACAACAAATTCTGCTGCTGGATATGGCTCGATGCCCATCTTTCTTAGTTCAGACAAACTGTTACGTCTGACAATCTCTTGTTCGCTTAGTTCAAGTATATTCATAGTGTATAACTGTTATAATCTTGACAATTTTGGTAATCATAAATGGTGCTGATTACTTCAACTTACAAAGTTAGTTATTTTTGTCCAATTAATGGCAAATAATCAGATTTTCAATGCTTTTTTAACGTAAAATTGCTATTCTGATGATTGCTTATCAAAAATGTGGTACGCATTTTTAATAAGCAATTTGGCGGTTTGATATAATGGGCTTGAAAAACTGCGAATATTTATTGTCTCGGCCATTGCCATTTGCTATCTTTGCACATAACAGGCTATTTATACTTATATGTGAAAATGAACCGTTTATGAAAAAAATTTTTTTATCCATTATGATTGTTCTTTTTGCTTGTGTTGGTGTTTAGGCGAAAAGGTTATTTGTAGAGATGGAATTTCATAGAAATTCTATAAAACTTGATGATGGCTCAAGTAAGAAGCATCAACCATTGACTAGTAAAGACGGCAAGGATTTAAAGTTTAATTCGTTGGTCGGGGCCTTGAATTACATGTCATTGCAGGGTTGGGAATTTGTTGATACAAAGTCTGTAACCGAAGGAGCAGGTGGCTTAACAGATACCAAAGTCTTTTATATTTTTTTCTAAAGAAGTTCCTGATGAAGAACTCGAACAAGCAGTCAAGGAAAGTTATAAAAACGACTAAAGGAGAGTTTTTGCGGGTTAATAAATGTTAATAAATGATATATATTCGGCGGAATTGTTAATTAAGTTTATTATTTAAACAAAGATAAATTGTATTAGCGGTATAATTTGCATATCTCGTTAATAATTAGTACCTTTGTGGTGGAATGGAATAGGAGGAGGCGGCAGTCTTCTCCTTTGTTTATGTAATTAGGAGGATATGATAGAAAAAGAAGCCGTTAAAGCGGTGCTTGAAAAAGCGATAGAAGGAACGGACCTGTTCGTAGTGGACGTTTCTGTAGATAAGAGCAACAGGATTGTTGTGGAAATCGACAGTGATACAGTAGTCGATATTGACGAGTGCGTTAGGCTGACTCGTGCGGTAGAGGCGGAATTTGACAGGGATGTTGAAGACTATGAACTTGAAATAGGTTCGGTGGGGCTGACAACTCCGTTGACGATGCCACGACAATATGCCAAGTATATAGGCAAGGATGTTGAAATCCTTACAAAGGACGGCAAGAAGTTGAAGGGTGAGTTGCGCAGTTGCGATGAGGAAGGCTTCGTTGTCGCAATCAGTAAGAAGGTTAAGCCAGAAGGGGCAAAGCGTCCGGTTATCGTTGCAGAAGACAATGCTTTTAAATACGAGGAAATAAAATATACAAAATACTTAATAGAGTTTTAGCAAAATGGCAAAGAAAGAGGAACCCATAAGCATGGTTGACAGTTTCGCAGAATTTAAAGATCTGAAAAACATTGACAAGACAACTATGATTAGTGTACTTGAGGAATCGTTCCGCAATGTACTGGCTAAAATGTTCGGTTCAGATGAGAACTTTGTGGTTATCATGAATCCGGACAAGGGCGACTGTGAGATTTATCAAAACCTTGAGGTTGTAGCCGACGGCGAAGTTGAAAATCCGAGCATGCAAATTGGATTGACAGAAGCTCGTGCTATAGATGCTGAATGTCAGATAGGAGAAGAGGTGACAAAGGAAATCGTTTTTGCGAAGTTCGGTCGTCGTGCAATCTTGACATTGCGTCAAACCCTTGCGTCAAAAATTCTTGACCTTCAGAAAGATGCCGTTTACAACAAGTTTAAGGCAATGGAAGGCGAATTGGTGTCTGGCGAAATCTACCAGGTGTGGAAACGCGAGGTGCTCGTTCTTGATGAGGATCATAATGACTTGATATTGCCTAAAGAAGAGCAGATTCCCTCTGACCGCTATCATAAAGGCGACTCTGTTAAGGCTGTTATCAAGGAAGTTCAGAATACCAATAACAATCCGAAGGTAATCATTTCCCGTACAAGTCCGGAATTTTTGCGTCGCTTGTTTGAGTTGGAAGTTCCTGAAATCCATGACGGTCTTATTGTTATCAAGGCAATTGCCCGCATCCCGGGAGAAAGAGCAAAGATTGCCGTAGAGTCATACGATGACCGCATAGACCCGGTAGGCGCATGCGTGGGTGTTAAGGGTTCACGTATTCATGGTATCGTTAGGGAATTGCGTAACGAAAATATCGACGTTATCAACTATACATCAAACATTGACTTGTTCATCCGTCGCGCATTGAGTCCTGCAAAAATATCTTCAATGAGAATCAACGAAGAAGAAAAATATGCAGAAGTAATGTTGCGTCCGGAAGAAGTTTCTCTTGCAATTGGTAAGGGCGGTTTGAATATCAAGTTGGCAACAATGCTTACAGGCTATCAAATCGACGTTTACCGCTATACAGATGATAGTGATGATATCTATCTTGACGAGTTCAACGATGAAATCGACGGATGGGTAATCGAAGCGTTGAAGAATATCGGCCTGACAACTGCCAAGAGCGTACTAAGCACGCCTCGCGAGCAGATTATGGACAAGGCAGACCTCGAAGAAGATACAGTAAACTTCGTCTTCGATGTTCTCCGTGCAGAATTTGAGGATTAATCTTTAGCATCAGCCCAAAAGTTGCGATAGTGGCTTTTGTTGGAAAAGGCGGTCTGTTTTGAAAATAGGAACTGCCAAAAAGTTAGGGTTAATTCCGTTAGTTTTTAATTACTTACAAAAGAATATGGCAATAAAGATAAGTAAAGCGGCAAAAGATTTAAATGTTGGTATTCCAACGCTGGTGGAATTCCTTCAGAAGAAAAATCAGGATGTTGAGGAAAATAACCTCAATATGCGTCTTACCGACGAGCAATATGATATGCTCGTTAAGGAGTTTAAGACCGATCAGGATTTGAAGGTCAAATCCGACAAGTATCTCTCGGAGAGACATAAAGAGAAGGCAAAGCCAGTATCAGAGTCAAAACCGGAAGAGATAAAGACTGTTGTAACTCCAGTTGTTGCACCAAAAATTATCGGAAAAATAGACCTTGACGCCCCGAAGGCGGCGAAGTCTGAGAATAAGCCGTCCCAACAAGAGCAAAAGGTTGAAGCGAAGGTTGAGCAAAAGATAGAGAAAAAAGAAGAAATAAAAATAGAACCGAAAACAACTACACAAGTAGAAAAGCCAGTGGAGAAAGTTGACGAAAAGCCATCCAAGTCGGGCGATAAGCGTGCAGAGCACAAAAAGCACGACAAGAATAAAGGCGTTAGAATCAGTGCTGACGGCACGGAAATCGCTACAGTCGTAGAAACAATTTCTGCCCCTAAGATTATTGGTAAAATCAATTTGGATGAAATCAACCAGCAGACACGTCCAAAGAAGAAATCTAAGGAAGAAAAGCGCAAAGAGCGCATGGCAAAGGAGCGTAGCGGAGCCGGAAATGACGGCGAAAAGAAAAAACGTAAGAGAATAGGAAAGGAGAAGGTTGATATTGATAATCCATCCGATAACTCTTCAAAAGGATCGAAGTCAGAAAATTCCAAGAAGAATAAGCGAGGCGGAGGTCAAGAGCGTCAGAAACCGAAGAAGCACTTCAAACCGGAAATCAGTGAAGATGATGTGCAAAAGCAGGTTAAGGAGACTCTTGCACGCTTGACAAACAAGGCTCCAAAGAAGAGTGCCAAGTGGAGAAAGGAGAAGCGTGAGGCTAATGCAGAGCGTGAACTTGCGGAAGCAGCACAGGAATTGAAAGAAAGCAAGATTTTGCGTATTACCGAGTTCGTAACTGCCAATGACCTTGCTTTGATGATGGATGTGCCAATCAACAAGATTATTGCCACTTGTATGAATCTTGGCGTTATGGTGTCAATCAACCAGCGACTTGATGCCGAGACCATCAATATTGTAGCAGAAGAATTCGGATTCAAGACAGAATATGTAAGTGCAGAGGTTTCGGAAGCAATAGCCGAGGAGGAAGATGCAGAAGAAGATTTGCAGCAACGTCCGCCAATTGTGACTGTCATGGGTCACGTTGACCACGGTAAGACATCTTTGCTTGACTATATCCGTAATGCAAACGTTATTGCCGGTGAAGCGGGTGGTATCACTCAGCACATTGGTGCGTATAACGTTAAATTATCAGACGGAAGAAGAATCACATTCCTTGACACACCAGGTCACGAGGCGTTTACAGCGATGCGTGCCCGCGGTGCAAAGGTAACGGATATTGCAATTATCATTGTTGCAGCCGATGATGATGTCATGCCGCAAACAGTAGAGGCTATCAACCACGCTTCTGCTGCAGGTGTTCCTATCGTATTTGCTATCAATAAGGTTGATAAGCCGCAGGCTAACCCAGACAAAATCAAGGAGCAGTTGGCAAATATGAATTACCTTGTTGAGGAGTGGGGCGGTAAGTACCAGTCGCAGGATATTTCAGCGAAGAAGGGTACCGGAGTAAGCGAGTTGCTTGAAAAGGTTCTTCTTGAAGCAGAGCTTCTTGACTTGAAGGCAAACCCAGACCGTAAGGCTATCGGTTCTGTTATTGAGTCATCACTTGATAAGGGTAGAGGATATACAGCAACAGTTCTCGTCAGCAACGGTACATTGCGCGTAGGTGACATTATGGTTGCAGGAACAAGTTACGGTAAGATTCGTGCTATGTTCAACGAGCGTAACCAGCGAATCAAGGAGGCAGGTCCGTCAGCACCAGCCCTTGTTCTTGGTCTAAACGGCGCTCCAACAGCGGGTGACACATTCAATATCCTTGACACAGACCGTGAGGCAAGAGAAATTGCCAACCGTCGTGAGCAGTTGCAACGCGAGTTGAAGGAAAGAACACGCCGCATGCCGGGTCTTGACGATATTGCTCGTCGCCGTGCATTGGGTGAGTTCCACGAACTTAACTTGATTGTTAAGGGTGACGTTGATGGTTCTATTGAAGCGTTGAGCGACTCACTTATCAAATTGTCAACACCAGAAGTGCAGGTAAACGTTATCCACAAGGCAGTCGGTGGTATTTCTGAGTCTGACGTAACACTTGCAGCAGCATCTGATGCCGTTATCATCGGTTTCCAAGTGCGTCCGTCAATTGCGGCAAAACGTCTTGCAGAGAACGATGGCGTAGATATCCGCTTGTACTCAATTATCTATGATGCTATTGAGGAAATCAAGGATGCTATGGAGGGTATGCTTTCACCGGACATCAAGGAAGAAGTTATCGGTACAGCAGAAGTGCTTCAGACATATAAGATTTCGCGTGTTGGAACAATTGCCGGCTGTATGGTTCGTGAAGGCAAGATTAAGAGAACAAGCAAGATACGCCTAATCCGTGACGGTATTGTTATTTACTCAGGCGACCTTGGCTCTTTGAAACGCTTCAAGGACGACGTTAAGGAAGTTGTTTCCGGATATGATTGCGGTTTGAATATTGCAGGCTACAATGATATTAGAGAAGGCGATATGGTCGAAGCCTACGAAGAAGTGGAAGTTTCCAAAAAATTGTAGAGTGAGGGAAGTTGCTGTCAATATTGGTACTAATCTTGGCAACAGACGTGAAAATTTGCGTTTTGCCTTGAATAAGATAGCCGAATTTGCAGGAACTCTACGCACTTCCAAAATATATGAAACAGAAGCATGGGGTTACACATCGTGTAACCCCTTTTATAATATAGGAGCGGTATTCAAGAGTGATTTGAGTGCGGAAGACCTTTATGACAAACTTCATCAGATAGAGTTGTTGTCAGGTTGCCAAACCCATCGTGACGGCAGTGGAAACTATATTGACAGGTTGCTGGATATTGATATTATTTATGTCGGTAATGAGGTTATTGACGGAGAATTGAGCATTCCTCATCCCAGGCTTTATCAGCGCTCATTCGTTATTCTGCCCTTGGCTGAATTGACGCCCGAATGGGTTGACCCCAGGACCAATATGCGAATATCAGATATTTTGGAGGGTTTGGATAAATCCGACGTTATTGGTGAGTATGATTTGTAGCGGCTAATATAAAAAAGGAGTGCCGTTCTTTTAACAGCACCCCAGTCATATAGTCTTTCTGGTTATTATGCTTTTCTGCGTTGAGAAAGGGCTTTTGACTTTTCTTTGGCGAATGCTTGCATGTCTATTGCAACATCGTCTTCATCAACAATCTCTACACCAGTCATGGTTTCAATAATGTCTTCCATTGAGACAACGCCTCGAAGGCATCCGTATTCATCGACGATAATCGACAGGTGCTCTCGTTTTTCAAGCATCTTTTCCCAGATGCAGTATGCTGAATCATCTTCCCTGAAGGACAGGATAGGGCGTGCAAGATTAAAAAGCGTTGTGTTAAAATTATCGTCAGAAAGTTCTTTGAGAACGTCATCCTTCATAATGTAGCCGGAGATGTATTCTTTGTCGCTTCCATATACAGGAATGCGGGAGAAATTCCAGGACTTTAAGTCGTAAAACTCTTTTACCGTCAGGTTTTCGTTTGCAGATTCAACAACAATGAAAGGGGTCATAATTTGTTCTGCTTTTACGCTCGAAAGTCTGATACAACTTTTGATAATTTTGCTTTCAGATTCTTTGAAAATTCCTTCCGAAGTGCCAACGTCCACCATTGCTGATACTTCGTCGCGGCTCATTGTTGTTTGGTTTCCTTTCGGGGAGAATATTTTAGTTATTAGTTCTGAGAGAATAACCAGAGGGTAGGTGATAAAAATTAGTATTCTGATAATTTTAGTAGAAGTCATTGCCAGTTGCCTCCAGTATGATGCTCCAATAGTTTTAGGAATAATTTCAGACAGCACCAGGATTAGCAAGGTCAGGATTGCGGATATTATCCCGAAGTATTCCTCTCCAAAAAGTTTAATTGATTCGGCACCCACTCCAGCAGAACCTATAGTGTGGGCTATAGTGTTTAGTGAGAGGATTGCGCCAACAGGTTTGTCAACATTATTCTTGTATTGTTTCATTAATGTGGCAGTTTTGTTTCCTTGGTTTTCTTTCATTGATATAAATGAAAGTGGTGTTGAAAGTAGTACTGCCTCTAAAATAGAGCATAGAAAAGAGAGTGCAAGTGCACCCAAAAAATATAATATTATAAGTATCATTTATAAATAAGTTCGTTAATAATAGATTTGTTTTTCCATATAGGAAATGTATGTGCTAAAGAACTTATTCTAAATGAGCAGATTCCTTGTGTATAAATATAATGGGATTTTGTTGTTTGATTTTTGGGAAGGTAGATTGTTGGTAGTAGCATTGTAGCAGAATGCAAGTCCGAATGCTTTGCGAGAGTTATTTTCTCTGCTAACATTGCTTTTTAAATTTCTGATTTGATTATTCCTTTTTAAACAGATGTTTCCTTTATCCTTAAATCTTGCATAGGAATCTTGATTGCTTATTGATTGCTCGTCTTCAATATTAGAGAGTAAAGAAGCGTATTCGATTGTTATATATTTTTTATGCAAAGAATTGTATCTATTGCTACAAAATAATATAGTAACAATGAAAATAACTGAAATTAGAAAAAATATGAATTTTCTTTCCATCTTATGAACAAAGATAATATAATTAGAGATAATTAAAAACAATTTTATGTGATTATTTACTGTTTTAATTCTGTTATTAAGAAAAGTAATAATGTTAAAAAGGGTATAAGTCTTTTTAAATTGTGTATTTAGTGTTATCTTTGCAGACTAATAAAATGTTTAACTATGTGGAAAAATTTGGCTGCTTGCAACCACAATAAAAAATGCTAAAACTGCGAAATCCCAACGATTTAATATGACAGTTTAGCATTTTCCACCTAAAAAAGATTGGAAAATGAATTACTTGTTTACATCCGAATCGGTGTCAGAAGGGCACCCAGACAAAGTAGCGGATCAGATTTCCGATGCTATCGTTGATAAACTTCTTGCTTATGACCCATCATCAAAAGTTGCGTGTGAAACACTTGTTACAACAGGTCAGGTAGTTATAGCCGGTGAGGTTAAGTCTGACGTATATATAGACCTGATGGATACAGCGCGCCGCGTTATCAATAAGATTGGCTACACAAAGAGCGAATATAAGTTTGACGGAGAGTCTTGCGGTATTTTGACTGCAATCCATGAGCAGTCTGGCGACATTAACCGAGGTGTTGAGCGTGAGGTTGAAGAAGAGCAGGGAGCCGGAGACCAAGGTATGATGTTTGGTTATGCTTGTAACGAGACAGAAAACTATATGCCGTTAACATTGGATTTGGCGCACTCAATCATGCGTGAATTGGCTGAAATCCGTCGAGAAGGCAAGGTTATGACTTACTTGCGTCCAGACTCAAAGAGCCAGGTTACAGTTGAGTATGATGAGAACGATAAACCGGTAAGAATCCACACTATCGTTGTCAGCACTCAGCACGATGATTTCATTCAGCCAGCCGACGGCAGTCAGGCTGCACAAGATGCTGCTGATACAGAAATGCTTCAGAAAATTAAGGATGACGTTAGAAATATCCTTCTTCCACGCGTTATTGCAAATCAGCCGGAAAGCATCCGCAGCCTCTTTGACGATAATTTTATCCTTCACGTTAATCCGACAGGAAAGTTCGTTATTGGTGGACCTCATGGAGATACCGGTCTTACAGGAAGAAAGATTATCGTTGATACTTACGGTGGCCGCGGTGCTCATGGTGGCGGTGCATTCTCTGGAAAAGACCCATCAAAGGTTGACCGCTCTGCAGCATACGCAACACGTCATATCGCAAAGAACCTTGTGGCTGCGGGTGTTGCCGACGAAGTGCTTGTTCAGGTAGCATACGCAATTGGCGAGGCAAGACCGGTAAGCCTTTGCATAAATACTTACGGAACATCTCACGTAGCACTTACCGACAGTGAGATTTCACAAAAAGTTAATGAAATTTTCGATATGCGTCCGGCTACAATAGAGAAGCGTCTAAAATTGCGTCAGCCAATTTATGAGGAGACAGCGGCATACGGTCACATGGGAAGAAAATCTGAGACAGTTAAGAAGAATTTCTACTCAAAATATAACGGAGACATTGAGGTTGAGGTGGAACTGTTTACATGGGAGAAACTCGACTACGTTGAGCAAATTAAAAAGGCATTTGATATCTAATTAGATATATCTAAAGGCACAGGCGGCTGCAAGAAATTGCGGCCGCTTTTGTTTTGTTATAAATTCTGTTTACTAACCTGAATAAATTAGAATAAAGTCATTATATTGAATTGATTTTATTGTATTTGCCCTTGAAAAAGATTAATTTTGCAAATGATGAATATAGTATTGTTAATATTAGGGATTCTGCTGCTTGCATTGTCGATATATTTATGTGTTAAGCCACATATACCGGCTGTTATTGCCTCTTATGGAGGTATGTGGATGCTCCAATGGAGTGAGTCTTTGGCATTTCCGTCGGTTATGCTTACCTATTGGGGGATAATGGTAATGTTTGTTATAATTATCGTTACAATGCTACCTCAGAACCTTGTAAAGGCAACACAGGGGACTACTCATATAACTCTTGGCTCTTTGTGTGGAATGCTTTCAGGAGCAACTCTTGGCTATGCTGCATTGATTATCGGCGCTTTTGTTGGAGCGGCAGTTGGTGGCGTTATCTTTGCAAGGACGCCAAAAGGTGCCGGGCTGAACTTCCCTTCATCACGTTTTTTACAATATGTTTGTGCAAAAGGCTTGCCTACAGTTATCGCAATATCTATTGTCGGTATAGCGATTATTGTAGCGGCTAAAGAATATTAAAGATTTGACAATGAAAAAATTAGTATATATAATTGCTTTTGTTACGCTCTGTTCGATAACTTTTACAAATATCAGTGCCAAGGAAAAATTCAAGGCAGAGAAACCTGATATGGAAGAAATAAAGAAATCCATTAGAGAGCCGAGTTCTCCATACTATTACAAGAAGCTATGGAGAAAGTTTTGTAGCAATGATACCAATATGAATATTCAGGAGTACAGGCATTTGTACTTGGGCTACGTTTTTCAAGAAGACTATAACCCTTATCGCGTGTCGGAATTTGCTACTAAGATACAGCCACTTTATTATAAAAAGACGCATACTGAAGCAGAATGCGATACCATTATCAAGTATGCTGAATTATCTTTAGGCGACAATCCTTTTGATTTGAATCAAATGCAGTTCTTTATATATGCTCTCAAGACAAAGAAAAAATTTGCCAGAGCTTCGATCTGGCAATATCGTCTAAACCACCTTTTGGAGGCAATTCTTTCAACAGGGACAGGAAAGGATGACAGTCCTTGGTACGTTATAAGTCCGGTTCATGAATACAATATAGTTAACTTTATGGGGCTTATCGCAACTGACCATAAGGAATTGGAGAATAGCATTGATTATATAGTTGTAGATCGGCAGAACGACAAATTGCCTGAAGGATATTATTTTGACGTTTCAAAAGTGTTGGAAGTTTATAATACGAAATTTCAGGAGTAGATATGAACGAAGTAAGGTTGAACAGTTTTATTAATGGTGGTTACTGTCTCGGCGTTATAGCTGTAATCTCTATTTTACTTGCTTTTTTCTATAATTCAGTTGGGCTTTATGACACCCCTTCATCGGTGGGAATATTGTTTCAATCAGATATAAGAGTGAGTGGCTGGGCTGCGTTTTTCTTTAATCTGATTTTTATCGCAGTCAACACTATTCTCATCGTGTATCTTAACAAGCGTTATGCGTTTATTCGCGAGTACACGTTACTGCATGCAACATATTTTCTTATTCTTACTTTTTCGGTATCATCGCTTGTTGCAGTTGCCAATTCATCAATTGTTCTGAGTATTGGTGTGTTGCTGTCGATGCTGGTACTGTTTGAGGGATATCAGCAAAGGCAGAGAAGGAGTTTTATATTCCTTATATCGTTTATTCTTGCCGTTGGAAGTATGTTCAATTATGCCTTTGTGTTATTGTTGCCCGTATTTTTTATTGGCTTTATCCAGATGCAGTTGATGTGCTTTAAAGGCTTTGTTGCTATGCTTATTGGTCTGTTCGTTCCTTATTGGATAGTTCTCGGTCTTGGCATAGCAGATTTGTCAGATATTGCTTTGCCAAAGTTGGCGTTTACCGCCGATGCTTATATTGATATTGTTACCAGTCCGCTTGTTTTCAATATTGCTATGACGATTTTGACCGGTGCAATTTTGAGTGCTGTCAATATGTTCCGACTGATGAGTTACAAATTGCAGTTGCGTTCATATAATGGTTTTATAACCATACTTGCGATGGTGGCTACTGTACTTTTGTTTGTTGATATAAACAATGTATATTTCTACTTGACAATATTGAATATCTGTCTTGCATTTCATGTTGCACATTTCTTTACTATAGAGAAACTGCGCCGCGGATATATCCTTTTTGCTGTATTGGCGTTGGTCAATTTGTCGGGATGGATAGGTTTTGAAGTAATAAGGTATCTGATTTAGAGATGAAAATTATTGTAGAGAAAAATATACCCTATATCAAAGGGCTTTTGGAATCATTTGGAGAAGTTTTGTACTTGCCGGCAGGTGCTATTGACAAGGAAGCGGTACGCGATGCCGATGCTTTGTTTGTCCGCACCAGAACGATTTGTAACGAAAGTTTACTGAAAGGCAGTAAAGTCAAGTTCATAGCAACGGCAACAATTGGGACCGACCATATTGATTTGGGTTATTGCCGACGCAGCGGGATTGCCGTTTTCAATGCACCTGGTTGCAATGCTCCAGCCGTTGCGCAATATGTTTTTTCTGTTATTGCCCATACTGTAGGAATGGATATTAAAGGAAAGACTCTTGGCGTTGTCGGCGTTGGTAATGTAGGTAAAATCGTTGCCCGTTGGGGTGATTTGCTTGGCATGAAGGTACTTCGTTGCGACCCTCCGCGTCAGCGTGCTGAAGGTTGCGACTTTTTTGATTTGAAAACCATTGCCAAAGAGGCTGACATAATAACATTCCACACGCCGTTGAATATGGTTGGTGACGACAAGACCTATCATCTTGCGGATAAGGCATTTCTAGAATCGCTCGGCAAGTGCGAATTGCTTATTAACAGTTCCCGCGGGGAGGTTGTTGATAACCTTGCTCTAACAGAGGCGATAAAGGAAGGCAAGATGAAATATTCCGCAGTTGACTGCTGGGAGAATGAGCCTGACATTAGCCGCGAATTGCTTGGACTTGTAGATATTGCAACTCCGCATATAGCAGGCTATTCTGCAGAAGGCAAGTCGCGAGCAACTGCTATGGCATTGGAGGCTTTTGAAAAGCATTTTGGTGTTTCCGTTGAAGGAAAACCGGTGGTTTTAGCCCCTGCGACAGGAGCAGACGTAACCGGTATGCAACAGATAGCGGATTCTTATAGTCCTTTTGTTGATACAGATAATCTCAGGAAAGCGCCGGAAAATTTTGAGGCGTTGAGAAATAATTATGACCTTCGTAAGGAGGTTATGTAATAATCCTAAAACAGTCTAAGCCATGTTATTAATCCACAAAGCATCTGCAGGTTCTGGAAAAACGTATAATCTTGTTTTTGAGTATCTTAAAATATTGTTGGGAAAGAAAACAGAAAGCGGTTACATTTTGGATGAGCATCCTAATGACAATCACAAAAAAATTCTCGCCATAACCTTCACTAATAAGGCTACTGAAGAGATGAAGAAGCGAATTGTTAAGGAACTGGACTTGATCGCTAGAAACTCAAAAAACAGCGACCATTCGGAATCGCTCTTAAAAGCGTTTGGTACTCAGCCTAACAAACTTCAAGATTCAGCAAAGAAAGCGTTGACTGATGTTCTCTTCGACTATTCAAACTTTAATGTGAGCACTATAGACTCGTTTTTCCAGATGATATTGCGCTCTTTCGCTTTTGATGTTGATTTGATAGGCAATTTCAATGTTGAGTTGAACGATGACTTTGTGTTTTCTGTTGGTGTTAGCGACTTGAAAAAGAGCCTTCATTTGAGGAACAGGGACAAGTTTGTAAAAGAGTGGATTTCAGATTTTATGGAGAATGCCATAAAAAGTGGTAAATCATGGGATGTCTTTAGAGATAATAGTGGCATAAGTTACGGAGGAGGAGAAATATCGCTAAATTCATTTGCCCAGCAGTTGAAAACAGAGAACGTCAAAAAGCACCATAATGAACTTGGAGAGTGGATAAGTAACGAAGGCGTTATGAAAAAACTCAAGGGCAGGTTGGGTGATATCCTGAAAAATGACCTTGTAGAGATTTCTAAATTGTCAAGAGAACTATATGCTTTATTATCAACAGGTAAAGGCTATAGTAGCAACGCTATTAAATTTTTTGGCAAATTTAAGGACTATAAAGGGAATGACTCTGGTATTGAAAAGTTGACACTTTATAAAGCGATGCTTAATGGAGATGTTCAGACAAAGCAACTATGCAATAAGTCGGCAGAAGACCCTGATACGGTAATTAGAAAGAGTCTTGAAATAGGAAATTTATTAAGGCATAAGGCAACAGCATCTGCTATTCTTGAAAATATCCACATGCTTGGCTTGCTTGGCGAAATAGAGGCGAATATTACGGGTTTCAGTAATGATAACAATATCATATTGCTATCTAATACAAATGAGATATTGCGTCGGATAATCAATAAAGAAGATGCTCCATATATCTATGAACGTGTTGGCACTCGCATATATAATTTCCTTATAGATGAGTTTCAAGATACATCCCGCATGCAGTGGGAGAACCTTATGCCGCTTCTTGACGAGAGCCTTTCTGGTGGTAATGACGATTTGATTATAGGCGACGTAAAGCAGAGCATCTACCGCTTCAGAAATTCTGATCCGCATTTGTTGAAGAATGAGGTAGAGGGCAATTTCTCCCATTTCATAGAGGGTGATGATACTAAGGCCAAGTCTGTTCCAAACACCAACTGGCGAAGTTGCCGTGATATAGTCCTATTCAATAATACTTTCTTTAAAGCCCTTTCTGAGGAGTTGAGAATGGGAGAGTATTATGAAAATGTTGCCCAAAAAATTAGCGAAAAGAATAGGGATAAACGCGGGTTTATAAGATTTGAAATATTAGAGCAGAACGATAAAGATAAAAGTAACAATGATACTTGCGAGAAGGTTGATTTGCATCAAGAATCAATCCGCCGTACAATTGCAACTGTTCAGGATATGTTGAATCGCAATTATTCCCAGAAAGATATTGCCATTCTGGTGAATACCAACAGTGAGGGTCGTGACATAATAAGTGCATTTATGGATTATGTTCCTCAAGAGGGAGAGAGGCAGATAAACGTTATTTCAGAAGAGTCGCTTTTTATATCAAATTCTCCTGTCGTGAGAACCGTTATCAGTGTTCTTATTTCCATAGATGCTCATTTGCAGTCTGAGAATAAGGAAGGGTGGGAAGAGTCGGAAGGAAGGAGAAGTGTTTATCTGAGTGATTTTATACATCGCTTTGAGTACAATATAAGCCAGGGTATTGAAATAGAGCAGGCTATAAGTAAAGCGGCCAGCGGTCGAGGCGAGGATTTTGATTTGGAAAATATCCTGACTAATGATAAGCCGACAACTTTGGATGATTTGGTTGATAAAATCATAAATAAATATATTACAGATAAAGACGTTCTTACAGAGCAAACGCCATTTATTCAAGCATTTCAGGATGCCGTTTTGGACTATATGGATTTTTATGGTTCTAACGTTCATGAGTTTTTGATGTGGTGGGAATTAAAAGGAAAGAAGTTGTCGATTTCATCGCCCGACAATATTGATGCTGTTAATATTATGACAATTCATAAGTCAAAAGGCTTGGAGTTTCCGTGCATTATTATTCCGTTTTGTGATTGGGAATTTGACAAGGGCGGAGGTGTTGAATGGGTTGAAGTAAATGAAAAGATACGTGATTTTCTCCACAAAGAAGGCGAGGAAGATTTGCTTCTTCCCCCGATATTGCCTATAAAAAGGAATGATGTCAATACATCATTGGAATGCTTCAAAGATTCGTTAGAGGCAGAGGAGAGAAATTCTATTATGGATACCCTTAACAAGACTTACGTTGCGTTCACTCGTGCAGAGAAGGAATTGATAATGTTTGCTCCAGAGGTTAAAAAAGACTTGAGCAAGAAGATGGTTGAAATTTTTTCGGTTGATAAGGAGCCCTCTTCTCCAGAGTTATATATTAATCTGGGAAAGCATCTTGATGGGAAGGTGTTTGAGATGGGAGAACGGGAAATTTATGTTCCGAAACAAGTGAAAGATAGTGGAGAGGAAAATGAATCGGAACCAGAAGTTTATCAAATGCCTGAATATGAACTGGTAATTGATGAAGAGCGATATAAGTATAAGGAGCAGGACTATGTTGACCGCAGCGATCCTCAGCGATATGAGGGAATAATGAAGCATCGCATTATGGAGCATATAAAAGTACCTTCAGATCTGGATAATGCTATTTATTATGCCCGTTCCAAAGGCTTTATAACAGAGGATGAAGCGAAACTCTACAAGGCAGAGATAGCAGAAGGCTTGAAAGATGCCCGCGTTCAAGAGTGGTTCTCTCCTGATGTGAAAGTTCGTAATGAAGTGGATGTTGTTACAATTGTTAGCAAGAAGGATGGGAAGAAAGCGGAGATAAGGCGGCCAGATAGAATTGTTCAGACATCTGACGGACGAACCATTGTAATTGATTATAAGTTTGGTGAGAAAGCAGAGGAGAAGCATGTCAAGCAGGTTTATGAATATGTGAAAATTTTACGAGATGCCGGGTATAATAATGTTTTCGGAAAAATCTGGTATATGTCTGAAGGGAATATACTTGATATTTAGGAAATCAAAAGCGAAAGAAATAGTAAGGATAAGAAACTATTGATAGTAAAAGCATTAAATAGTTAAAAATTTATGCTTTTCTCATATATTGTCTTATAAATAAAAAAGAATTATTACATTTGTGAATTGATAAAAAAGAACTCTATTTAATATGAAAAAACTAACTTTTCTAACGCTTATTCTATGCTCGTTTGTTGTTGCAAACGCAGAGCAGATAAGTAGAAATCAAGCAGCGGCAATCGCCGGTAAGTATCTGCCATCAATTAATAGTGAGACGGCTCAGCCTATGAAAAAGGCTGTAGGTGTTAACCAGTCAGCGCCTGAGTACTATGTCTTTAATGCAGAAGACGGTAAAGGCTTCGTTATTGTGTCTGGAGATGATGAGTTGACAGAGGTTGTAGGTTATTCAACAACAGGCACGTTCAAGGTCTCAGACGATATGCCAGTTGGCTTGAGTAATTATCTTTCTCGATATTCTAATTATGTTAAAGCAGTACGAGCAGGCGAGGCAGCGCCGATAAAGAAGGCTATTTCTAAGAAAGCAACGCCAGTTGTTGCACCGCTTGTAACAACAAAGTGGGACCAAGGTACGCCATATAATATGTTTGCTCCTTATGATAGAAATGTCAAGGAGAATTGCCCTATTGGTTGCGTAGCAACTGCATTTGCACAGATTATGAATTATCATGAATGGCCAAAAAATGGTGCTGGTTCACGCAGTTATTCATCAAACTATGGTACTCATTCAGTGAATTTCAATAATTCCAAGTATGATTGGGCAAATATGCTTGATGAGTATAACAGATACAAGGAACCTAATGGAAATATTGTTAATGAATATACAGATGCCCAGGCACGTGCCGTTGGCAAGTTGATGTGGGATTGTGCCGTTTCAGTTGGAATGCAGTTCTCTCCTGATGGTAGTGGAGCTTTGGAGCCTTCTGTCTTGTATGCTTGTACTAATTATTTCTATTATGATACAGAAGTTCTATATAGAAATGGAACAATAAAGGATCAGTTTCTTGAAAAGGCAAAGACTTGTCTTGACGAGTCAAAGCCATTAATGTTCTGTGGAGACGGAACTGCGGGGGGCCACGCCTATGTTGCCGATGGCTATGACAGCAATGGCTTCTTGAGTATCAATTGGGGCTGGAGCGGAATTTCAGACGGCTATTATAATATTGATTTGATGAATCCTGATGACCTTGGAACAGGAGGAGGTGCCGGTGGCTTTGTTGACCATCAGGTTATTATTGCCTTAACTCCAAACAAAACAGGAAATATGGGTGTTGAAGGACATATGCCTCTTGTTTTGTTGGATGAAGATTATGGCGAAAGTGGTTATTTCAATACAGACGCAACAAGTTTCAAAAAGGGAGAAACTTTTAAAGTGTTTGCGAGCCGTTTGTGGAACTTTGCATCAAGTACAAAGTCTTATGACGTTACAGTGGGTATCTTTGACTCAGAAGGTAATCGAGTTGCATTGTCACCAACTGTCTATAAAAGAATAAGAAATATGGGTTCTCAAATGCTTGACCCTAATAAACTCCAATTTGATTTGACAGAAGCAGCTAAGAATCTGGCAGACGGTTCGTACTATGTGAAACTCCTTTGCAAGGAAATACGCTCTGGTATGGATTATGACTGGATTTATGTAGTTACTCCAAATTACGTTAAAATTACAGTTAAAGGAGATAATGTTGTTTCAGGAGACTCAAGAGAGATTGAAATGGTTTCTGCAATTACATCAGATTCTCCAGAGTATTTGATTGGTGAAACTGCTAAATTTTCTGTTAAATTGAGTAATAAGGCAGATGTGCCAGCAATGGGAACTGTTAAATTCCTTCTTTCTGATGCAGAGACAGGTGCTAAGAAAAAAACATTCTCTGAAACATTGTCGTTATCTGCAAGTTCAACAGCAGATTTTGATTTTGATCTGAATATAACATCATCACCATTTACTGTTGGCAAGAAATATAAGGTCTCTTTTTATAGTTATACTTCAGTTAAGGGAGATCATAAGTTTGTATCTGTTGATGACAGTAAGTCTTGTGTGTTCTCAGTCGTTGATGAGAAGGGTGGCGTTAGCCAACTTGAGGCAAGTAGCGTGAGTGTTTATCCTAACCCTGCGAGTGACTATGTAAAGGTTAATGCAGATGGGAAAATCGTCGCTATCGAACTTTATAACGCAGGTGGTAGCCTCGTTAAGAAAGTTGCTGGTGCGGATGAAATTCCTGTTTCAGATTGCCCTGCTGGTTACTATCTTGTGAATGTTGTTACCGAAAAAGGCAGCATCCGCAAATCAGTTATCGTGAAGTAAGATCATCTTTAAGAGCACTTAGAGCACTTGGAGTTTTCCGACTACTCCAAGTGCTCTGATTTTTATGATATTCTTTCCTTGTGGACTGAAGAATTTGTTCAAGCGTTCAGCCTGCTAATTTATCGTTTCTGTTATAGTGAAGGATTTGCTTCGCGAAGAAGTTTTTTTATGCTTCTATTTTGTCGAAGTCTGAGGCGGGGTGTTTGCAAATGGGGCAAATGAAGTCTGCAGGAAGTTCTTCGCCTTCATATTCGTAACCGCAAATTCTGCATCGCCAAACGGTTTTTTTAGGTTTCTGAGGTTTTGGCTTAATGTTTTGCTGGTAGTAGTCGTATGTGGCTGTTTTATCATCGCTAATGACTTCCATTTCCGTTACTTCGGCAATGAAGATGATGTGTGTTCCAACGTCTATACTTTTGCATACGGTCGCAGAAATATAGGCATTTGTTCCGGCTGTTATTGCCATAGTTCCATTTTCAAGTCGCTTGCAGTCGGTAAAATCGGCAAATTTGTTGGTATCTCGTCCTGATTGGAAGCCGAAGTGTTTGAACAGGTCAAATGAAGCGGATTCGCTGATTATAGAAACTGTTAGTTTCATTGATTTTGCAATCATTTCAGTTGTCAGGTTTGCCTTATTTAAGGCAACAGAAATGCGGTTTGGTTCAGCAGTGACCTGAATGACTGTATTAGAGATGCAGCCATTGTCCTTTCCTTCGGAATTTGTTGTAACAACGTATAGTCCGTAAGGAATGTTAAACATTGGATTTTTCATAATTAAAGTTTTTATTGTTTTACGTTTGCTTCGCGAAGTAGTTTTCTTCCAACTTTGCAGAAGATGCACTTCTTTGGGATGCAGTACATATTGTATATCTGAATTGTTGCCTGAGAAGCGAGAGCGGAATCAATTTTCATTCCGGCAGAGGTGAATAGACCAACAATTCTATTGCTTTCAGGCTTTAGTTTTTCAAGAAGGTCTATTGCGGTCTGCACCTTGTCATAGTCTCCAACATGAGAGCCGTAGATGTAGTAAAGAGGAGCAACCATATTGATTAGAATAATATCAATGGAACTTTTTCCAAGAGCGGCAGATGACTCTTCTGATTCTCTGAAAAATGTATAGTGGTTATTCCAATATCCAGTTAGGTTTACCTGGAAAAGTTTTCTTAAAGAGTCTTCATCTCCGTTTGAATCGAGAATGTCTGAAAACAGCCTGAACCCGTTTTCAACGTAATGAGCGAGTAGGGCAATCCTTCGCCATGGGAAGTTTTGCGGACGCATGCGGAATGCTTTCCAGACCATTCCCTCCGGTTGTCGCAGGCTGTACTTGTTTTTGAGGAAGGCGTATTCTTTGCATAGTTGCTCATAGTATCTGTCGCCAGTTCCTTTTTGTGGCTCGTCGAGGAGTCCCGCCTGGCCGAATAGAAGCGCCTCCAGTTGGAAAATTGAGTCGCTGTGCTTGTGCATCATTGTCAGCGGAAGACTTTTCGCAAGCCTTTCGAAAGGGTCGCTATTAGTTCCGAATCCCAAAGCCCTTGCGAGAGTGACAAAGCATACTGATTCCCAGTCTCCCCGATAACTGTCGAGGTAGGTTTCAATTCGTTTACCTTTAGCAATAAGCCGTTCGAGCGACATTGACTGTATCCACTCTGCTTTTTCTATGCTTGAAAGGTTGGAAATGCAGCGTTTGCAGGGAAGTTCCACTTTTGCGTTTACGAGTTCGGAATATTGCCTGTTAAATTCCGGACTGCAGTGCATGATCATTTGGGGAATACGCTCCCCGTTTGTCCTGAAAACTGGGGCGTCATCCTTTTCAACGACGTGAAGGATAACCGAGTCGTATGCCGGGTCATTATCGTGACCATGCCTTTTCCAATCTGTTGCGCGGTAATGTATTTCCACATTTCCCACCCATAGGTATCCGTCAATTTCGATTTTTGCGTTAAAGAAATCCGGACCGGCATCAGAGTTCCTGTGTCCCGGGTCAATAATACGCACTTCCTTGCCGTCATTTGTTTGCATGGAGGTTGGATTCCATAGTCGGTATTCCCATATATATTGCATCAGCATTTCCATAGTATAGGTCTTTGGCTATAAAGATAATACAAACTTTGGGTATAAAGAGCCAAAATGCCGATTTTGTTCAAAAAAATTTATCAGGAATCTTAGCATAAATCAGTGCTGTTTGCATGTTTTTTATATATCATCTTAGAAAAATGTGGGATTTTACACAAAACACGTTGGAAAAATGTGATATCTCCTTGTGTTGGTATGGAACCAAGTTAGTGCATTAGCAACAGGCTTGCTGCCATTATTGCCATTCCGGCTATAACGCCCATAACGCCGTAGTGGTGATGTCCGAATCTTTCCGTTCCCGGCAGTAGTTCATCGAAAGAGATGTAAACCATAATGCCGGAAACGCAGGCAAGGAGAAGAGCGTTGAGGGTTGGCGACCACAGCGGAAGGAGAAAAAGAAATCCCAGCAAAGCACCTAACGGTTCAGCCATTCCGGAAAGGAAGGAGAACCAGAAAGCCTTTTTCTTGTTACCAGTAGCGTGGTATATAGGCACGCTTACGGCAAGCCCTTCGGGGATATTGTGGATTGCGATGGCAATGACAATAGGGATTGCTATTTCAATATCCGTTAAAGCAGCGGAGAAAGTGGCGAGGCCTTCAGGAAAGTTATGAATTCCGATTGCCAGAGCGAGCATTATGCCTGTACGCTTCAGTTGCCCGGCTTTATTGCTCTCCATAGGCTTGTGTAACTCGTGAGGGTTTTCGTCTTCGGGAACAAGGTAGTCAATAAGAGCAATCAGCCCTATCCCGATGAAAAAAGCAAGCAGCATATAAATTTCCGGCAGTTTGCCGTCGAAAGTCTGGCTAAGTTGGGCAACAGCCTCTGGCATCAGTTCCATAAACGAAACATAGAGCATAACGCCTGCCGACAATCCCATAGCGGCAGATAAAAATCTGTTGTCTGTCTTTTTTGTGGCGAATGCGATTATGCTGCCGATACCTGTTGACAGTCCGGCAACCATTGTCAATCCCAATGCTATTAGTATGTCGGTTGTATTCATTCTTTATGGTTTTTATTCAGTATTGCATTCCGAAGTTACGAAAAGAGTGTAATTTATTGGAAATGAGCGTAGGTTAATTGCTCTTGATAGTAATAGGTTACGATTTAGTTAGTTATCTACTGCATTATCCTTCTGCGCGTTGCGTAACCTTCAAAGAACTCTTCGTATGCAAAAGTAGCTATTTAATTCGAGATTTTGATATAAACTCCCGTTTTTTATCCCCTCATTCATAAGAATTTTCCGTAAAAGCGGTATTGTCCGTCGGCACACCATTGCCCAAAACGAGTTTGGAACAAACGTGTGCCGACTAATCTCAATATAGGTATGATACGGGTTACCCAAGTCAACATTGAAGATGTTTTCAAAATAGCTTACTATTTGTTTCAGGTTTGCTTTACCGAAATTAAAACAATCTGCTTCGCAAACAGCATAAATCAATTCTACAAGGTCTGTTTTAGTCCTTGTCCATGTTATTTTTGTCTTCGGAAAGCCCGAAGATTGAGTTGTTTGCTGTTCGTCTATTTTTGCAATTTCCTCATTCAGATAAATTCGCAACATTTCGTTTGCTACTATTTTTGCAACTTTAAAATCGCAAATCGTAGAAAAATTAGGGTCTCTTTCAAAATAAAATGTTTCCATTGTCATTTGAATATCTTGTTTTCCTCTCAGAAAAAAGTACTTATCCAAATGCGTACTTCCCGAACGGTAGTATTTATAGAAATCAATGTTCTTATTGTAGAAATTCTCTAACTGATTCAGTTCATTGATGAAATAATTTTTCAGCACACAATCTTGTCCGTTGGGGCGCATCATTTCGATGTTATACACTTTCCTGTAATAGATTAGTTTACTAAAAAACTTGGGTTTTATTATCTTGAAAAAGAATATTTCATCCATTTCACTTTTGAACTTATAAAACGAAACTATTTCTTTCAATTCCGAGAACCCCTGTTCCAACAGCAATATTATTTGAGGAATATCTTTAATCCTGTCATTTAAATCGAGTTCATGCATCCTGATTTGATGTTCTAATTTTTCTGCAATGTTTTTTATCTTATCTTTCATTTTTATTGATTTTGAGTAAAAAAAAGGATGATATCGTCAGTTGACGACACACAAAGGCGTTCACTGAATTCCGATAGGATTCAGTGAACGCGAAGCAACAACATGTCGCTGAAAGATAATTAGTGATAGATTTGCCAGAAATACATAATACAGAATTTGTTGAAATCAACACCTAATCTTACTTATAACTTCCTTTGATTCCGTAGTCGGTATCCTGATTATTCAGCGATTTAGTACCGACAAGATGAGTTTTTCCGAAATTAAAATTCCAAGTGAGCGTGGCAACGAGAATTCGGGATGCATCGCTAAAACTTTCTCTTCGGAAAGGCGCTTGTGCATTTTTGTTTTCCATAATGGTTCGGGAAACATTCTTAAACGGATTGAACGCACCTATGCCAAAAGAAAAATTAGTCGCATTGTACCGGATAGCCAAGTAGTGATAATTACCATCCTTTATGACGGTTTCGCCGTATAACCTTTCGTCAAAAGGCTGTAGCTGGCCTATCAGCATCCATTTCTTATACATTGCCAAAACATCTGCCCTGTAATAAAAATTAGAATGGGTATGCGAATAGTTGTTCCCACGACTGTCAAAGTGGTTGAAGCCTCCTGTAACCGAAAATTGCAGGAAGTTTTTTATCATCCCTACTTTCAATGTTATCTCCGCATTATACTTATTCCAATCTTTCATGTTTTCGGGCATTGTCAGGAACACATTTCCATGTTCTCTTTTCGATTCCATGATAGGATTTTGTTTGTAGTGATGATGCAGGCTTGCATTGAAAGCGAACAACCCTTTTCTGTTTTCGTAATATAAATTATTATTCAGATTCAGGTACGGTTGAAGCAACAGATTCCCTTTCTCGGCAAGATACGAGTCAAGACGGATTTCCGTGTCGGCCAACTCCATCAGGGTTGGATTCGTTTGACTCATCTCCGCATCATACCGGATAAAAGAATTATCACTGAACCGATAGCCAACCATCGCTTTGGGTAAGAAATGGTAATAGCTTTTGGTAACAGATACATTGGAAAAATGCAGGCGATTCAGGCGAAGTCCCAAGCTATAGCTGAATTTGCCCTTACTATAAAACCACTCTGCAAAAACCGACGATTCCGCCTGATTCAAATCCGATTTGAATTCCTCGCCCTGATTAATTGTCTGCTCTGTAAACGACTGAATATGTTTTATCCCGAATTTCAAATTTCCATGGGCAAATCCTTTTTCGTATATGCCTTCGGCAATCAGTGAATATTTATCGGAAAACAGTTCCGAACGTTCGCTGAAAAGAGTATCAACATCGTTGTATTCGCAGTAATTCCGCGAAGATGCTGCGTTCGCATAACTCCCCACCACATTAGCATATATTTTCTGATTTTTGGGTAAACCATACTGGTAATACAAGTCGATGGTAGGAACATTAATTTTTTGCTGACTTCCGTCAAAAATCAACCCTTTGTCCGTGCCATTCTCTTTTAGAAAACTGTTGAAATCGTTGTGAGGCTGATTGCTCAGATTATATTTCAACTTGGCATTGAAAAAAGCCGAATCGCTCTGCTGATAGTTGTATGTCAGCGAAAAATCATGCATTTGGTACGAATAATCACCTCCGGCACTGATTTCTTCCCTCAATATAGGGGATGAATTTTCAAACTGATAACTACCTGTGCGATTTCTGTTATTCGTGTTGATGCGTTGAAACGCTGCGGTGTAGTTCAAAGCATATTCCGATTTTCCTTTGTTGAATTTGGCAAAGAAAACATCGCCCCCTGCAAGGATATTCAGCGAGTTCATCAAATCCACACCAACAACACCGCCTTTATCATCCCTTACTACCACGTAGTTGATAACTTTGGAAGCATGTCCGTATCGGATACCTGCATAATCCGAATATTCTATCCGCTTGATTTGGCGGGGTTGCAAGGTCTGAATTTCTTCCGGCGTGGTATTTACGCCGTTAATCTGCAAAATGACTTTCCCGCCGTCGGATGATGAAATCGTATTCAGCATCGGATTGATGTTCAAGCCGGGAAGCATCATTGTATTCAGCAATTGCATTCCGTTGGCAGAATGGCTGATTTGCAATTTTGTCGGGAACACAATCCGTTGGTTAATCTTGTTTATTGTGGAAGAAGCAGAAATCACCACTTCCCCAAGTAACAAAACATTTTCATTCAAATACACATCTATTTGTGCTGATTCCGTCAGATTCTGTATCAAAATCCGCTTTGTTTCAAATCCTAAACAGGATACTGACAGCACATAATTATCTGTGGGAAGATTTTCAAATTCAAATCTTCCGATAGTGTCTGTCGTTGTTCCTTTCAGAAAGACTGAATCTTGTTTGAATAGAACGACATTAGCAAACTCAACAGGTGTTTGCGTATTTTGTTGAAGTACTCTTCCTGAAACATGAATCGATTGTCCGGACACACTTAGGCCGGAATACAGGAAAAATACGATAAGATATAATAATCGAGCTTTATTAAAGTCCATACTTGTTTTCTTATAATGGGTTACGGATACAGATATAGCATCTGCATCATAAACCTCATGAATAAATGATAATAGAAATTTTCCCCTCAAAAAGAGTTGAAGGTGATAAGAAAACTGAGATTAGGATTCCCAGTATAGACTATGCACGGATTCTAAAAATACGTGCTATTGAACAACGAATGCTCGACATGATTTGTTTTTTGTTCTAAATTTGATGCAAAGATAATGCTTTTCTAAATCTCTGGCAAGGATATCAGCCAATCACATAAGTGATTTTAACGATTCCCGAATCGTAAGCCTCACTTCCGGCGAACTTCCAAGTTGATTCTTTGGGCTGGTTCGGGAATAAAGGAATGCCATTGCCTAAAATCACGGGAATATAGCAGATTTGCATTTCATCCACCAAATCGTGATTCAGCAAAAGCGTTATCACTTGTCCACCACCAACCAACCAAATGTCTTTACCATCCTGTTGCTTTAGCGCCTTTACTGTTTCTACAACATTTTCCGTAATGAATTTTACATTCTTGGTCGGCGTAAGATTTGTGTTGCGGTGAGAAACGATATAGCACGCTTTGTCTGAATATGGCCACTCAAAGTCCATATCAAGAACTGCGCGGTAAGTCTTCCCGCCCATGATAATCGTATCAATGGAATCCATCAAATCTTTGTAGCCATATTCGGTTCCGGTAGGCATTGGGTATTTGGTTAGCCAATCTAAATTACCATCAGGGCGTGCGATGTAGCCGTCGAGCGATACAGCGATGTACAGTTTAATCTTTTTTTTCATGTCTCTAAAATTTAATTGTTTATACTCGTGTTCGCTGTACATCAAAAAAAAGCGTGGAATCCACATTGCTCCGGCATAAAGGTACTGGTATACCCGACAAACGAAACACGCAGTTCCACGCCATACTTGCGTATAGCATGAACATTGCACATTCCATCTCGTTTGTCTAAAATTACCAGTTTTATATGCCGAGACGTTCAGCGAACGTTATGTTATATGTCAACGGTACTTAGCCCGTTAAATTCTATTTTATAAATGCAAAGGTAGGAATAGTTTGGAAAAATCTGGGTATTTGCCTTCCCGAAATTTGGGAAGAATACAAATACACAAATATTTTTCACCTAACTTTACCGTCTTGGTCTATTCCTGAATGATGCTTTGAACATTATAATGTTTTAATCATGAACAAATGCGATTGTTTTTGCTCATTATTGTGAACATTCTAAAAATCACAATTTCAAATTCAGCCCTTCATTTATCATGTATAGCAACGCATGTGCATTGCCTAAAGCATCTTCAACCGGATTATGAGTATGTGGAAAACCGGTATGCAAACGTCCGTCTTTGTCTGTAAATTCCTGACTGCGCATCCATTTCCATTGCATCTTTGTGTCGTTCTTAAAACCGCACCACAAATCACTAATGCGACGGGAACTATACCCGAATGGATTCGTACCGGAATAGGTGAGAAAATACCAGTTAATCCACGAGGCATCGTATCCGTTATTATCGGCAATCAGAATCGGACGGCCTTTAAGATTGGTTTCCTCAATCCATTCGCCGAAGCGCTCAAAAACTAACTTCGGGTCGTCAAACGATTCATGTTCGCTGCGTGAAAATCCGCTCACTGCAAGCGCTTCTCCATCGTATTCTTCACTGATAGGGCGCGTTTTTCCATAAAAGGTAGTTTGCAGTTCGTTATCCAACCGGACTGCCCCAAAGCAGACCAACGAATTGCGACCAAGTATCTGCCCGTCGGATTCAACATCTATTACATAAAAACTCATTGTTTGTACCTCTTTAGTATTACTGTACCTCTATCGCTTTTTCAGGATTAAACGTGTGATGCTCGTTGTGGAATACATATCCCAATTGATTGCTCACACATTTAGTTTTTCCAATAACTTTGTCAATATTCCGGTGCGAATGACCATAAATCCAGTATTCTACCGGACTGGTTTCGATATATTGTTCCAATTCAACCGTAAAAGCACCATTTATTTTGCTTCCTGCAAAATCGGGCGAAGCTAATTGAAACGATGGGACATGATGCGTAACCACAATAATATGTACCGCCGTGCTTTTTGCCACTTTATCCTGAATAAAACGGAAACATTTGTCGTGTTCTCGGTTGAAGTTATCCCATGTCAACGTTGCACCATTAAACAAAATCCGGTGAAAATCACTAACGCCACGTTCGGTAATGTAGGCTTCTTCTAATTTGATTCTCGCCCATAAAGTTGAAATGATAAAGTCAACATTTTCTATCCGGACAACAGCATCGTAATAGCATTTCACGTTGTCCCGAATCGAACAAACCAAACCATACGGCATGTTTGCCAAATCGTAATACTTGTATAATTCGTGGTTCCCAATAGCCACAATCACTTGCTTGTAATTTTCCGAGGCCCAATCCCAAAACGGATGTTTGCCATAGTTGTCATCATTCAGATAACCGATATCACCTGCTAGAACGAGAATATCGCCCACAGGCTTCAATGGATTCCGTTTCAGATAGCTGTAATTATCCGAAAATTCCAAATGTAAATCCGATGCGTATTGAATTTTCATTTTATTCGATTCCAAATATTTCTTTCATAATGCCGAGAAAGCCACGAATGTCATCATCGGTACGCTGTAAACTGTCCCGCAAAGACTGATTCGGTAAAGATTCTTCCATTGTGTTAATGAAAACACTCACCTCATCTTTCATAGTAGCCGATAATTCAACAGGCGTAAACGGGTCGATACGCATAGCCAAGAGTTTGAAAACATCATCCCTGTGTTTTTTGATGTCGGCACTACGAACGTTCGGATTGATTTTCTTTTCTTCCGTCAAATTCAGAAATGCTTTTACTTTCAAGCATAGAAGGGACAACGGGTTGGCAATGCAAATACCTTCTTCAATGATGCTGCTATCAATGGTGTGTCGATAGTATTCTTCATCCAACAGAATTGCCGAAAGGCTTGGAATTTCTTCGCCAACCGGAATAGGGGTTAAATGAAAACCTGTAGGCACACCTAATACATCAGGATATTTGGATAACAATTCGATTTGTACAGGAAATCCATTCTTTGGCTCTAAAAAACGAAACAATTCGGTTACAGGCTCTTTGTCTTCCCGCTTTCGTTGTAGGTTCTCGTATTTACCCTCATCTATGAACTCCCAAAAGCGTTGACCAAATTCGGGTGTCATTTTTTCAATGACTAATATCATGTCAATATCGTCGGTTGCACGCGGACACATAACTGTATCCCGCAAAGCAATATCACAGGCTGTTCCACCGATGATAACATAGTTATCTTCAAATCCGGCGAAGTGTTCTTTGAATTTTTCTAATCCATTTCCTCTATCATTATTTCCAATTCTTTTTCAATTCGTGAATCCGGGTCATCCTCCATCGACAGGTACAACGAAAGTTTATCGACGATTCCACCATTCGGTTGATAAGGTATCGTTACCGGATATTTCCATATTTCGATTTTGTACAAACCTTCTACCTCGTTGTATTGTCCATCTGCCTGATTAAATTGTTTGTCCCAAATTGCCATTGTTCCGTATTGTTCGGGATTCAAGTGCGAGTGGTGCGACAAGGCATTTACTCCACTAATACCAAAGTTACCTTCGGGCACAACATCACAATATAAGACTTTCTTTACGGGTGACGACAAATAACTTTGGGCTTTTGTCCATAGTTCCCGCTTGGAATTACTAAAACGGATGAATTTGATTCCTGTATCATCTTGAATTTTTGTATCACACAATTGGCAGTTTTCAAGACTTGTAACAGCACGTGCCAGTGTTACGTAGTTGTAAGGTACAATTTCTTCCAACTTCTTAATTGTGAATTCGTTTTCGTTTTTATCATCCAAAAGATAATACAGTAGCACATATTGCGCAGCAGGGGTTAATCTCGTTGGATTCTTATCTCGCTTTTTAGCCTGAACATTCACAATTAAGGATGGCAGAAAAGCGTATTTATCCGAAATAATAAAGTACACCTCTTGATTTATGAGGCGTTCCCGTTCATAATAGGTTAATGAATCCAATAGGACAACAACAGGCATATTCATAACCGTTTCTACTTGTCGAGTAATCTTCTTATAATTACCCGGGGTTATGGATTCCTGTGCGTTTTTGGCTTGGATAACACACAAAATCTGATTATTGAAGTCTATCGTATAAAACGAAAACCTCAATAGCATATCAGCATTAAGGCCACGTAGTTTATCCCGTTTTATCGGAATCAACTCTTTCTGAACGCCTAATATTGAAATTAAATTACTCATAATAAGTCATTATCACCTAATTTTTGCACTATTATCATATATGGTGATAATGATGCAAAAATAGTGATAATAGTTGAATCTGCAAACTCATGACTGTAAATTTTGCTTTCCTTGTTATTTTTTAGTGCAAGGTGCAAGCTTATCTATATAGATACTTGCACCTTGCACTAATTTTAGAGAGCTAAGCGTTTTATATCCAAAGGATTTGTTTTAGGTTCATTTATTTTGTAACTTTGCACCATAGCCACGCGAGGACAACGATGCGACAAAAGCAGGCAAGCAATGGTCATTTTCAATCGTTACAAAATCGTTACCGCTGGTTTTGAAAAAGCTTCTAAGAAATTAATTCATACGGGATTGCGAGAAATTGGTTCCTTTACCTGTCTCTCCGCTGAACTTACTGGACAGAAATGGTCAGTAAACGGACAAAAAGCTACAAATCAATGATTTGTGGCTTTTTTTATTGCCCGAAAGTCCTGCTTCCAAGACTTCAAAAGTACGGTAAAAGACAAAGTTTCGTTACTAAATCGTTACCTATTCCCTGCCGGACAAAAACGGTAACGATTTGTCCATAAATGACCTGATAATGACTATATTAGTCCATAGTCTGCATAACTCGAAAACGAGAGGTAAAAACTAATTTTGCAACTAAAAATTTTGAGTTATGAAATCGACATTCAAGGTTCTTTTTTATTTGAAGAAAGGTTCTGAAAAGAAAAACGGCGAGGTTATGATTATGGCACGCATCACCATAGACGGCAAACTTTGCCAGTTCAGTACGAAACAGAGCATCCAGCCCGACAACTGGAGCATTACTGCGGGCAAAGCCAAAGGCAGGGATGCCGGGAGGATAAACGCCCTTTTGGACGACATACGTTCTTCCCTGAACACCATTTACCACGAAATGCAGCGGCGTGACAACTACGTGACCGCCGAGAAAGTGAAAAACGAGTTTTTAGGTCATAGCGAGAGCCACGAAACAATCCTTTCATTGTTCCAAAAGCACAATGACGATGTGAAGCAGCTTGTGGGCATATCCAAGACGATAGCGACCTACCGCAAGTATGAAGTGACCCGCCGCCACCTCGCTGAATTTATCCAAAGCAAGTACAACGTATCGGACATATCCATAAAGGAGATAAGCCCGATGTTCATTACCGATTTTGAGTTGTATTTGCGTACCGCCTGCAAGTGCGGCTACAACACCACCGCCAAGTTCATGCAGTTCTTCAAGCGTATCATCATCATTGCCCGCAACAACGGCATACTGGTGGGCGACCCGTTCGCCAGCTACAAAATCCGGCTGGAGAAAGTGGACAGGGGTTATCTGACAGAGGACGAGATAAAAATCATCCTTAAAAAGAAAATGGTTTCCGAACGGCTGGAACACGTCAGGGACTTGTTCGTCTTTTCCTGTTTCTGCGGTCTGGCATACAGCGATGTCGCCAATTTGCGGCAGGAGAATATCCAAAAGTCCTTTGACGGCAACCTTTGGATAATCACCAAGCGGGTAAAGACCAACACGGACGTGAATGTCCCCCTGCTGGATATTCCCAAGATGATTTTGAAGAAGTACAAGGGCAAGTTGCCGGACGGGAAGATACTTCCCGTAATCAGCAATCAGAAGCTAAACGCCTACTTGAAAGAGATTGCCGATATATGCGGTATTAAAAAGAACCTGACATTCCACCTTGCCCGGCACACGTTCGCCACGACCACCACGCTGTCAAAGGGCGTACCCATTGAAACGGTGTCCAAGATGCTGGGACACACAAACATAGAAACTACGCAAATCTACGCCCGCATCACCAACAGCAAGATAGGCAGCGATATGCAGGGGCTTGACAAGAAGTTTGTCGGCATCGAGAAGATTTACAAGGAAGTCGCCATGTAATCTTGATTATTGGGAACTGGTCACAATTTGTGACCAGTCCTTACTATTATTCCAACATTGCTAAATCTCCTAAAATATACGATTATGGATTTGCAGATTATCCAAAACAAGATTTTTGAGGTCAGAGGTTGCCGGGTGATGCTCGATTATCATTTGGCAGAACTCTACCAAGTGGAAACACGAGCCTTGAAGCAGGCGGTCAAGCGCAATATCGAGCGTTTTCCGGGTGATTTTATGTTTGTACTCACCCAAGAGGAAGCTAACTTACTGTTATCCATAGGGGTATCACAAAATGTGATACCCCCTGCTTACAACTTCGGCGTTGCTATGCCTATGGCTTTCACCGAGCAGGGCGTAGCCATGCTTTCTTCGGTTCTCCGCTCCAAAGTAGCCATAGAAGTAAACATTTCAATCATGCGGGCTTTTGTCCTCATGCGCCAAATGGTAATCGGTTACGAGGAACTGTTAAGGCGCATCGAGGAACTGGAGGTAAGCACCGATGCACAGTTCAACGAACTGTACCAAGCCCTTACCCAGCTTCTAAGCCAGTCGAAGCAGCAGAAAGAACGCCGTCCGGTAGGTTTCGTTACCTATAACCGTGACAAGAACGAATAGGTAACGATTTCGGTAACGAAATTCCACCTAACAACCGATATTCCAGTATTGTACATTCTTCCACCTTGCGGGCAGTCCACCGACTACCCGCATTTTTTATATCTTTATTCAGGCAATTTAGTCATAAGAACTACTTGATTATTATATTCTTCTCCTAAATGTCCTAATAGTAGTTCTTTTCTATCGTTAATCAACTTCTTATCGTGTTTATCTTTGACTATTTCTAAGGCAAGGTTGATACAAATTGATGAAATCTCATAATCATCCAAATATAATTTATGTAAAGATTGATTATGATAATCTTGTATAAAAGCATTTATAATTTTATGCAAAAACCAATCTGTATGCCCTTTATCTATATTATCAGTCAGTGTATTTCCATTAGGAGAACGATAACGGGTAATGTCTTCATCTTCATTTATTGCATAAGATAATGCGGATGGCGAATGTTGTAATAAGAAAACACAATCTTTTTTCTTTTCTTCGGGGATTTTAATGCAACATTGTATTTTGCATATTCTTTCTAAAAGTTGTTCATCTATCATCCTTAAATATAGGTTCCTACTTAAAATATATAGAGGTACAGTATTTGTAAAAATATAACGGTAAAATTCTATGAAATCAATATTTTCTATTGAGATTAGAGAATACATCCCTGAATTATTCTGAATAAATTTATTTTCCATCAAAATAGACGCAAATTCAGAAATGCTAAATTCTCGATATGAATCAGTTGCAACATTTTGAGTCTTTTTTATTAATTGTTCAATTGATAACGCTTGTTCTTCATCCATTAAAATACTTAAAGCCAATTTATCAATAGTTGAACGTCTATTTATTGCTGTGTATTCAGCCTGAATATCAATATAGTTAGAAAATGTAGTATTAGAATGTAATAATGGTAGCAAATTATCTAAGTCTGTTCGATTTAAGGTTTCAACATTGTGGGTCAACAAGGTAAAACCATCCTCTATAAAATTTACAACCCAATACACACATTTTGAGTAATATACAAGTCCTATTTCTGCTATCTTTTTACTTGTGTATTGTAATATGTATTTTTCAATATAATCGGGATGTAATAAAGAAAATTCTTCAATTAAAAGCGATACTAAATCATCATTTGCAATAAGGTGAACAAATTGGTGCTTTTTTATATCATTATAAGAACCTATTACATTGCCATTCGCACCTGAAAGAGCTATCATTAGTCCGACAGTATGTGAGTTATTTAATTTCTCAAGGTAAATTTTGCCAATAAACTTTAGCCAATCATTTATATTGATAGGTTTATTGTGAGCTCTACATTCACAAATAATAGGATATTCAATATCGTTAACACCTAAACGATTAATGTGCGTTGCAATAGCATCTATTTCGCTACCACCGCTATAAATTGCGTTAGTTGAGATGTTTATATATCCCTGTCTTTTTAAAATTGATGTTGTTAATTCTTCAAGTTGAGAACCCTTATCATCATTATTTGCTCCTATTATATATAGCTTTATATTCATAACTTATTTTTCTTTTAACAAAAGTACATAAATAACCCTAGAATAAGTTCCTATTCAATTCCTTTTTAACATTGTTTCCTGTTTCCCTATCTGTAAATCTTCCTCTTACGCAGTCCCCCAGCCGGGACAGTCGTTTTAATCATTTCAATAGGCAAAGGTAGTTACGTGTTCTTCACGATTTTGCAAGGTCGAGCCGTTCCGGTTTGGCGAAAAAATCTTCCCTGCCTTGCGAGGTATTTTTTGCCCAAAACCTTGCAAACTCTAAACACTACCCTTTTACGCCTATGTGAAACGAAAACGACCGACCCGACCGGAAGACGCATAAAAAAAAAGTCGGATTTACGGGAAACAGGAAAAAAGTTCAGTGAAACTTCAACTCCCTCACCTCTCAAATCCGCATAAAATTAAAAACTTAAAAAATTACAGCAATATGGAAGCAAAGGTATTATCGGAAGCAAAAGTTTATGTAGGCACTTATGCCAAGTACAACAACGGTTCATTGTCCGGCGCATGGCTCGACCTTTCGGACTATTCGGACAAGGAAGAATTTTATGAAGCCTGCCGGGAACTTCACAAGGACGAGGAAGATGCGGAATACATGTTTCAGGACTGGGAGAACGTGCCGGAGGGCTTAATCGGCGAAAGCTGGATTTCTGAAAACTTCTTCGCCCTGCGTGATGCGGTGGAGGATTTGAGCGACACCGAGCAGGAAGCCTTTTTCGTGTGGTGCAACTATAAAAGCCATGATTTGGGCGAGGAAGATGCGGACGACCTTGTACGTGATTTCCGGGATGAATATCAAGGGGAATATGACGATGAAGAGGATTTCGCCTATGAAATTATAGAAGAATGTTACGACCTGCCGGAGTTCGCAAAGACCTATTTCGATTATGAAAAGTTTGCCCGTGACCTGTTCATGTGCGATTACTGGTTTGATGACGGCTTTGTGTTCCGTGCGGCATAACAACCAATCCGGGCGGGGTGTCAAAGCCCTGCCCGCTAAAAACAACCAAGTTTATAACCCTAAAAAATAAGACATCATGCAGTCACTTAACAAAAACGGGGTGAGCATCACCCAAGCACCGGGAGAAGAAAAGTTCGTGAAATGCCGTTTAGGGGCTTTCAGGGGACAAATTTATTATCAATATGACTACCGCCACACGGACGGCGAACTTTTCAGCACGGTAGCCAAAACGCTGGACGAGTGCCGCCGCAGGCGTGACGAATGGGTAGCGAAGAAGAACGGAGTAATAAACAAGTAAATCTTAGGGACATGAAAACGACAGAAGTAAACAAGGAGCTTATCGGCAGGCGTTGCGAGTGTATTTTTACGGGCTTAATGGTAACGGGCGTTATCGAGGACACAGAAGAAAACGAACACACCATAGAGGTAAAAGTCCGTTTCGACCACCCGCACCAGTGGGGCGATGATTTGTATAATGATGTGTGGGCGTGGGGGCGCAAAATTGACGAGTTCGGCACGTTGCACCATTTGCAACTGCTTGAGGATAAACCGGACTTTCAGATAATGACGGTAGTTTTCGGCGAGCCAATCAGCCGGATAGACCGCAGTGTTTTTGAAGATGTGGACACGTGGGGCGTCTGTTCCCTGCAAGGCTGGGTAAACAGCTATGAAAGTGTCCGGTTTGTAGCCATAGACGACCATACGGCAATCATCACGGGCGAATATAACATGGAGCAGGTAAAGGTGTGGTTAGAGAAATACACGTCCATAAAGAGCCTTAAAACCAGTTGATAGAGGACGGCGGCTGCTTGCCGCCGTTACTTTCTTCCGTGAGCCTGCCAGCGGGTGAAGAAAGTAACAAAGAAGCCTTTCGTTTTCCCTATCATGGAAACAGCCCGCCGATGCTTCCCGGCGGGCTGTCTGCCCGATATTTACGCTTTGCGTATCATTCCATACCCGGTTTCCCAAGAGGATGATAAAAACGGATGTCGCAACTATAAATCCTCATAGTGAATAAATTTTACACCAAGTATGCACACGGTTTCTTCTTCCTCGATGTCATATTTCCATGTCCGCTTAGTGACAAGCATTTCCGTTTCGCAATCGAACCATACCATTACGGGCGCATCATCTTCTTCGTCCGCCCATTTGAAAACCTGATTGGACGGCGTTTTCCATAATTCAGCACTGTCACGTTCGGAAATACAGTCCTTGTCCACAATGATGATGTCACCTACTGCCGGAACTGTATCTGTTTCCAACGTGGTTTCTATGTACCACGAGATGCCTTCTATATCCAATTCTATTTTTACCATGTCGTTTTATTATTAGGGGGTTATTGTTTCCGTTTCTTCTTCGCTGTTGTCATTATTAAATGATAGTGTAAGTTGCTGCATCTGCCCGAAGCTGTCGATGATATAAATGTCAATCGTCTGCTGGTCGGTCGATGCCGAGGTGTAGTAGAGCCTGAACGTTTCTTTCTCCAGCGGGTAAAGGTCATTGGGCAGGAACACCGTGCCGTTATCCATTTCCAGCTTCCCTTTGCCGTCCGGCTGGAAATACCTTATCTGATAGGTAGTCGGCTGGTAATAGCCGCCACGCACCAGTCGGCAGCGTATTTCGGCGGTTTCCCCGACTTTCAGCCTTTTGGGTACTGGCAGTGTTTCGATGCTGAACGGGTACGCCTGCTGAATATCCAAGTTGTCATTACAGGCGGTGACAAGCACGAGGGCGGCCACGATGTAGCAGCCCATGATGATTTTATACATTACATTCTTCATATACATTATTATATAGCGGTCAGTTGATAATGAATTTCAGTCCCAAAGATACCTGCGTGTGGAACTTGCCTATGTCCGAGCCGAACAACGCCCGTTCCCTTGCGTTCAACAGCAGAGCCACCCGGTCGGTCAGGTAGGTTTCCAGTTCCAGCGTCAGCGCACCGCCGTAAATGAAGCAGTCCTTATCCAGCAAGGTAGAGCCGTCCGGCAGCAGCTTTTCGCTTCGGTTGCTTGTTTCGTACCCGGCGAGAGCCGACAAGCCCAATGAAAGGAAAAAGGTCTTTCGCCTGTCCGATAGGAATTTCAGGTAATAGCCGCCCTCTGCGGTGAACTGTTCTACGGGTATCTGCATATCCTTGTAGTCATACTTCTTGTGCAGGTATTCGCCGCCAATCACCCAGCGGTTGGCGTTCTTGGTGTAAACGCTGTACGCCGCCCCGATGTGGTAGGCGAAATCACTGCCAGCGTTCCAATGCACCCCGTCCGTCATGCCCGCCGTGACCTGCAAGCCTTTCATGCCCGGCAGGTATCTTTGTGCGTGTGCCTGAAACGAGGTCAGGCACAGCGCAAAGAGCATCATTATAAAGATGTGTCTTTTCATTCCCTATTTGATTTTTAGTTCGTCAATCACTTCTGCGTTCACGATGTCGGCGTTTTCCACCCGTATGGTCTGATGCCGCCCGCCGTTCTTCTCGTAGAGTTCCACGACCAGCAGCTTGTCGTCAGGAATGGTGAACTTCGGCAGGGCGTACACCGTGCGCACGGTACTTTTTCCTGCAATCTCTACCACCTCGTTGTAGCTGCGTACCGCATCCAGTACCGTTTCCTGAATAGCCGTGCGCTTCGGCACTTTCTTATCGACTATCTTAAACTTGATGAAGTCGGTATCGAAAGGCACGTTGGAACTGTTCTTTGTCTGCGTGTGCACGTAGAGCATCCCGTTATAGGTGTAAATCCCCTTGATTAAGAACTGTATGCCGAAACGCTTGCTACCCAAGTGGCGCACTTTCCGGTCATTGTTCTTGTAGATGCTCTGCATTATCAGTTTCACCAATAGCGGGCTTTCATTCCCCAGTTCCCGGAAATAGATGTTCATCCGGGTATGTGAGAAGTCGGACGTATCTTCATTCTCCAAGAAGTCCTTCATCTCGATGTTGAGCATTTCCGGTTCACGGGCGTACTTGGCGTTGAACGAAAAGAAACTGCCGTCCTCGCAGATAACGGAGAAGTTCGTTTCTCCCGGAAAGCCCTCTGTCGTGGCTTTCACCCTGATTACGTTCTCCGCACCGTCCGCCTTGCCCGCTATGATGTGGTTGCTTCCCAAATCGACATAGCGGACGGCGGCGGGGAAGATGATATGCACCGTCTTGGCAAAGGTCACTTCCACGCCGTAGGGCGTTACCATTTGTCGGTACGGGAGTTTCCGGGTAATCCCCCGGTACAAGTCGTTGCCTGCCGCATACTTTACGGTGTCGGTTTCCTGTGCGTTTGCCGCACACACGCCCAGCAAGAGGGCGAGCAATACAAAAATCTGTTTCATTGTCAATTAAAATTTTAGTGGATGAATATTTGTTAAATAATTATTGCTGTTGGGCGTAAAGCATCACCTTGTACCCGGCTTTCAGCTTCACTTTCACGGTTCGGAACTTCTTGGCGAGGTAGCCGGACGTTCCTTGCAGCAATCCCCTTGTCACGTCCATAGCCACCTGCTGCCCGGCACTTTGGGCAAAGGAAATGCTTGTACCCAGCCCGCTTCCGATATTCGCCATAGCTTCGTTGAACGCTTCCTGCTCCATAGAGGACGGGACGGACAGCCCCTTTTGCCCGTCCGTGTCGAACACGGCGAGTTCCACCGGGATGATGTTGCCAGCGTACTCAATCGAGGACACCAGTATGTCGAGCCGTTCGCCCTGCACCTTTACCGTCCCCGCCACAAGGGTATTCTTCGGCACGACTATGTTTCCCGCCTGCATGGGTTCGAGCAGCCGTAGTTTCACCGCCTGCCCGTCCACCAGCGTTTGGTCTTGGTGTATGCAGGCGGCTACCGTGTTCTTTCCCATAGCGTACCCCGTGCCTACCGCCGTGTTGAAGCCGTAGTTTCGTGGCTGGCTGTAAGCCCGGATGAAGTCGGCATCGCTCATGGGCTGCCGCAATCCCGAAACGGTCGTTTCCCTGACAGCCTGCACCGCCACCGCATCCGGCTTGCGGTCAATGCCGCCCGTTACCGGGACTTGTGCGACTTGTCCCTGCCCGCCGTTCATGTACTTTGCCGCCAGCTCGTAGGACTTTTCCAAGAGTGCCATTTGGTCGTCAGCGGTAGGCGTGGCGTTCTGCTGCTGTTTCAGTCGGTCGGTCAGTTCCGCCACCTGCCGCTTCAAGTCCTCTTTTTCCTCGTCCACCGCCGGAGTTTCATAGAACGTGCTTAACTGGCGGTTGATGTCCCGGTAAGCGTTTGCCGAATAAGAAGCCCCGCCGCCCCTTTGTGGCAGCGCATCTTCTTCCGCATCAGGTCGATTTCCGCTTGCGGTTCTTCCGTTTCATCGTCCCCCATGAAACCGAAGTCCTGTAAGGATTGTATCTTGTCCTGTTGTTTGCGGTTCAGCATCGCCTGCTCGTAAGCCTTTTGCTTGTCGGCTATAATCCCGTCCTCTGCGGGCAGGGGTATGTCGGCGTTGAAGCCGCCCACGCTTTCCACGTTCACGTCCTCTTTGCCGGAGGGTGCGAATATCAGGTACATGCACCCGGCAAAGGCAAGGAACATCAGCGGGAAGACTATCATTTTCCTGCGCTGCTGCACCTGCTGCGGGGTAAGTTCCCGTTTGGGTTTATCTTCCTTTTTCGGCTTCCCGTCCGCCTGCGGTACGGTCGTGCCGTTCTCATTCTTCTGTACTTCTTCCATATTGCGGTCTGTTTAAGGGGTTGATACTTTTGGTTGTGTCGTTGCCGTGCAACGGCAGTTGCCTGATGTGTTCTATTTGCAGCCGCCTGCCGTCCCGCTTCCCGATGTTGTAGATTGATGAAACGGTAATGTAGATAGACAAGCCGCCAAGGAAGAAGAACATCACGAGGATAACCGCCAGCCTTTTGCCCGGCGTAATCCGTCCGCACATTCGGCGCAGGCGGTCGTCCGCCCAGTCCCGCACCTTTCCGATGTAGTTTCGTTTTCTTTCCATAAGGCTATCTTTTAATGGTCTGCAAATCCTTGTTCTCGGTAATGGTGAACGCTTCGATGATGAAGCCGTGCGGGTTGTTGTCGCTCCGTGTGGCGTTGAGCAGGCGGCACGAGGTCACAAGGCTTCGCACCGTCAGGCTGCTTTCCCGGACAATCAACTGGCGGGCATACGTGTTCACCTTGTAGGGGTACTGGTCGAAGTCGCACTTCACGCTGTCAATCTCCACCGTCTGCGTGACGTTTCCGGAAATCACCCGGTTGTAGTAGCCCTTTTCCGCCAAGTCCTTGTAATAGTTGAAAGCGGTCTTGTCGGCGAGGAACAGCGAGCGTTTGATGTTGCTTTCGATAGCCCCCTTGTCGGGCGAGAGCGTGAAGAAAAGTTCGTGGAAACGCCGCACGTGCGACTTCGCTTCCACGGGTCTGTTCTGTGCCATGTCCTGCGAGAGTGCCAGCATCAGGCTTTTGCCGTTGTCGAGGACGTATATCTTCTGCCGCTGCTTTTCGGCGAAGCTGTACGAGTTCCACACGGCAAAGCCCGTCACCAGTGCGCACAGGCAGATGAATACCAGCGCAAAGAGCCTGATTTGCCGGAAACTCGTTTCGATGTTCGTTAATGACTTAAATTCCATATACTAAATATTGATGTTGGTTATTTGAGTAGTTTCCCGGTTACTTTCCCGCTTGCCGCACCGACCGCAGCCCCGGCGATTGACCCAGCCCGTGCCACGTTGCGGTTATAGGCAGACGTACCGCCAGCCGACACTATCCAGCTTGCCACCGTTGGAATGGTGAAGTAGCCCACGATGCCGATAATCATAAAGATTACATACACGGTGCTGCTCCCGTCAGGAATGAAGTTCGGGTCTGAAAGCTGCTCGATGTCTTTTTGGAGCATCAGGGTTTGTATGCGTGCCAGCACGCTGCTGAACAAGTCCGACACGGGCAGCCACAGGTAAATGGAGATATAGCGTGAAATCCATTGGGTCAGCGTGCTTTGGAAACCGTCATAGACGGAAATCGCAAACGCCAGCGGACCCAGTATGCTTAACACGATTAGGAAGAACGTGCGCAGCGTGTCTATAATCAGCCCCGCCGCCTGAAAGAGCATTTCCAGCAGTTCCCTGAACCAGTCCCGGACGGACTTCTTGATATTATAAGCCGCCCTGTCCATGTACATGCCCGTCATGGTGACCATGTCGGAGGGCGACCAGCCCAGTTCTTCCAGTTGCCTGTCAAATTCCTCGTCCGATGCGAGGTAAGCCGTTTCGGGGCTTCGCATCAGGGCTTCATATTCCAGTCGGTCTTTCTGCGCCCGGTACTCGTTCATGTCGAAAGTCTGCGTTTCCATAAGCTGGTTGCACCCTTTCACCACTGGCGACAGCACCGTGTTGATAGTCCCAAGCACGAACGTGGGAAAGAACATGATGCACAGCCCCAGCGCAAAGGGGCGCAGGAGCGGGTACACGTCTATGGGTTCGGCACGTGCGAGCGACTGCCACACTTTGGCGGCTACATAGAACAGCGCACCCAACCCGGCAATACCTTTCGCTACCCCCGTCATGTTGCTGCACAAGGGCATCATTTCATCGTACAGCACCCGCAACACTTGGTGCAGGTTGTCAAAATCCACCGCTGCTAATAACATAGGCATACCGATTTATATGTTACCAGTAGCGTTCATCCGCCGAGCCGTAGAGAGCCAGCACCCGGTCGGTGTCGTTCTTCTTCTTTGCCCGCAGGTAGGACACGGATATGTTCTTTCGGGTGTAGTAGTTCACGAGGTTGCGGTAGTTGAGCAGGCTTTTATAGGCGTTGTTGATTACCGCCAGCCTTTCGGCATCCGTCAGCGACATGCCCGTTACGTTCACTACATTCTTCAAGTCCTGCAACACGTCCGCACTTTCGGAGAGCAGCTTGGCGTACCCGGCTGAAATGGCGGTGAGTTCATCCGGCGTGTAGTTCGGGTCTGCCAGCATGTTCTGATAGTTTCGCACGTAGATTTCGGATATTTCCGCCACCAGTTCAATGGACTTCTTCACCTTGATGCCGCCCTTGACAACATCGTGTACCGCTTTGAGCGCATCGTAATAGACTTTTCCCTGCTGGAAAATCTTCTGCGCTTCCATGAAGCCGTCCAGCGTGTTCTTGGCTGTGGTGGAAGTCTGCACTATCTGCTTGGTGGTGTTGATGATGCCCTGTGCCAAATTGCCGGGGTCTGACACCACCCACTGTGCGGATGCGTTGCCGATGAAGCAAAGGCATACCGCCATAAGGAGAATTGTTTTCTTCATCTTTTTCTGTTTTTAGGGTTTGTAACTCGTTCGTATTCGCCGCCGGGTGAAAGGGTTATCCGGTCACGTCCCTTGTCATACGTCAGCAGTATGGCAAAGCCTGTTTCTATAAACAGCTTTCCGTCCCGTTCCGACACTTGATAGGCGGTTTCCAGTACCTTGCCCCTGACATTCGCTTTCCGGGTGACGGTATATCTGCCGCCCGTTTCCGAGAGCGTGAAAGCCGGGTGTCCCTTGACGTGTACCCATTCGCCACGCATCTTTTCCAGTTGTTTTTCCCCGCTGCCAGTGCAGCCAGCCAATGACAGGCAGGCGCACAGCAGCAAGGGAAGCAGTTTGTTTATCCGTTTCATATTCCTGATTTTTAAGTTGTTGATGATTGGGGATTACGTTTGCTTTCTGCAAGCCGCTTGATAGCCAGTTCAAGGTTGCCGCCCAGCTTGTCGGCAAGTGCGAACAGTTCCATTTTCTCGCTTTCCTCTGTCGTGAAGGTGTAATATTCTTCCAATGAAACTTCTGTGGCGTACACCGCCGACTGCGTGCCGCCCAGCGAGAAGAAAACTTCCTTGTACTTCCGTCCGGGGTGGTTCGCCATGTTGATAGACAATATCTGCGAACGCTCCTTGTCGGTCAGTCCCAAGAGGTTCTGTATGCTGTCGAACTTGTTCAGGTATTTTCTTTGGTCTAACAGTATTTTGCAGTCCGAGTTATTGATGATACTCTCTTTCACGATAGGGGAAGAAATAATATCCTCAATCTCTTGCGTGACTACAATCGCTTCCCCGAAATATTTTCGGACGGTTTTGTAGAGGTAGCGGATATAGTCTGCCATGTTCGCCGATGCAATCGCTTTCCACGCTTCCTCGATTAGTATTAACTTCCTTATTCCCTTTAACTTGCGCATCTTGTTTATAAAGGCTTCCATGATGATGATAGTCGTTACCGGGAATAAAATCTTGTGGTCTTTGATGTTGTCCAACTCAAAGACAATGAAGCGTTTGTGCAACAAATCCAGTTCCTTGTCGGAGTTCAGCAGGTAGTCGTACTCACCGCCACGATAGTACGGTTCAAGCACGTTCAGGAAATTGTTTATGTCAAAATCCTTTTCCCTGACGTTCTTCTGTTCAAGCTGTCGGCGGTAATCATCCCGGACAAACTCGTAGAACGTGTTGAAGCAGGGCGTTACCGAACGGTCTTTGCCTGTCAGTTCGATATAGGCACTCACCGCATTTGACAACGCCACTTCTTCCGACCGCTTCGGGGCTTCATCGTCCCGCTTCCACAGGGTGAGTATAAGGGTCTTGATACTCTCTTTCTTCTCTATGTCGAATACCCCGTCCTCGACATAGAACGGGTTGAACGCTATCGGGTTCTCGTTGGTGTAGGTGAAATAAATCCCGTCCTCGCCGTGCGTGCGGTTGTGGATAAGCTGGGACAGCCCCAAGTAACTGTTACCCGTATCTACCAGCAGCACGTGCGCACCCTGCTCGTAATACTGGCGCACCATGTGGTTGGTGAAGAAAGACTTACCCGACCCGCTCGGCCCAAGTATGAACTTGTTTCTGTTGGTCGTGATGCCTTTCTTCATGGGCAAATCCGATATGTCGATATGCAGCGGGCGACCGCTCACCCTGTCCACCATTTTGATGCCGAACGGGGAAAGCGAACTCTTGTAGTTCGTTTCTTCCACGAACAGGCAGAGAGCCTGCCCCA
>UQLZ01000002.1 GCA_900541935.1 uncultured Prevotellaceae bacterium
ATAGCTAAATTATTTGGTTATCCACACTAAAAATCTACTGACCCAACATTTCATTAATAAAGAAACGGCATTTTGGGGATTTCCCCAGAGTGCTGTTTTTTATAGGGGATAGTATAAATAGTAATTATAATATGGATAGGTGGTAGTGGACAGCGGTTGTATGGTGAATTATTTCTTTCCTGAGGGGGTGGCATGATTCCTTATAATAAAAACATTGGAATTTATTTTGTATTGGGTTGGTTTTTGCGTAATTTTGTAAATAGCAAAAAGTGGCATTGCCAATAGGAAATATTTTTGATTTGTAGTGCTGTTTAATGCTTTGTAACACACCGTGATAGGTATATGGAAAAATTGGATTTATCAAAGGAATTATCAAATAGATTGCAGCGAGATGGCAATGATGTTGACGTTTTGCTGAAAGGTTTTGCGGACTTGGTCAAAGATTTGTTGTCAGAGTCTAAGAACGTTGCTTTGCCTGGTTTTGGAAAATTTATTGCAAAAAAGTCAGATGAGTATATTGCTGTAGATAGTCATACGGGCAAGAGAATGCTGTATCCGCCTAAGGTAGAGGTGGCGTTTGAGCAGAGTTCTATTCTTAAAGCAAAATTAGCGGAGAAAGGAGAGGGTAATGAGTAATATAGTCGTTTTTAATGATTTGGTTGGAATGCTTGCCAAGTCAACCAATACTTCGCAACCTTTAACTGAATCTTTCTTGAAAGAGTTGCTTGCCCTTGTTGCTGAGCGTCTTGAGAAAGGAGAGAAAGTCGCTATTCCTGGTATCGGAGAGTTTTATGTAGAGAATGGAGATATAAAATTTGTTCCCGAAAAGAAGTTGGCGGAGGATGTTAATTATGCGTTTGATTGCTTTGAGCCAGTTGAACTTGACGATGAATATAGTGATGAATCGGCTTTAGGAGATGAAAAAACTCAAGCCGAGGAGGAATTGCCTTTGCCGGAAGAAGTAGAAGAGCATGTGCCTTCTGTTGAAATGTCAGAGCAGGAGATAGAAGAGGATATTTTGCCACCTCCAGTGCCTGAAGAGGACAGGGTAAAGCCCGAAGAGGAAGAGACACTTTTACAAGAGCCTCCGGCAATACCAGAAGACCTTGAGCAGCAAGAGAAGAAAGAGGTTGAGGTACCGCCCGTTCCAGATTATGTGCTATCAACTGAAACGTCTCATGAAGAAGCGGTAAGCGAGGACTATGCATACGAAGCGGATGAGCCAAAGCGCGATTGGAAAATGTTTATATATGGCGTTTTGGTTGGCATTGCAGTAACGGTTGCGGTAACCTGTTTTATGAATTGGTCAGGCTATATTAATTTTAGCGAACCAGATAATGTCGGTTTTGACAGTATCGCACCGTTGGAGGAAGTGGCGGTTGCTACTGATACGGTAAAACCAGACACTGCTGTTGTTAGCGAGGATTCTGTTAAGAAAGTTGAGCCGGTTATTTATAAGGTGAAAAACAAATCTTCATACCTTAGCAATATATCACGGAAATATTATGATCACTATATTTTCTGGATTTATATCTATTTGGAAAATAAAGATAAGATTAAAGATCCTGACAATCTCGTTGTTGGTATGGAATTGGTAATCCCGCCTGCAGAAAAGTATGGAATCGACAAGGATGACCCTAAGAGTATTGAAAGGGCAGAAGCCGAAATTGAAAAGACTTTCGGCAAAAAGAAGAATAAATAATCAATCAAAAAATAATAGCGGAGTTTACTCTCCGCTATTATTTTTGTGCAAGTTCTAATAAAAGAACTTTTTTAGTCGTCAATCCAATGCTTTCGTATCGGATATTTAACAGGTCTAATCAAAAGCCTTAACGACGTTGTATAGAATATGTAAGCCCAAATCCAGTTGATTAGCACATTAACTTTATTTCTCATACCTAATATTGAAATAAGGTGGATAAACATCCAAGTAAGCCAAGCCGGACGGCCGTAAAGGTATGAGAACTTTAAGTCGCAAACTGCTCGGTTCCTACCGATTGTTGCCATAGAGCCTTTGTTAATATACTTGAATGGAGCCTTGTTTGAAGAACCGTTTAGTTCCTTAGCAAGGTATATTGCCTGCTGAATAGCCACTTGTGCTACTTGCGGATAACCGTTTGGATAATCGTTGTCGTTAAGCATTGCAACGTCGCCGATAGCGTAAACGTCCTTTATGCCCTTTATGCAGAAACTTTCATCGATAATAAATCTGTTTCCTCTGCCAATAGAATCCTCAGGCAAACCCTTAATGACGTTACCGGTAACTCCTGCTGTCCAAATAAGAGTCTCACAATATATATCTTCCCCATTTGATAGGTGCAAGATATTGTTCTCGTACGATTTCATAAGGCAATTAAGGCGAGTCTCAATCATCAAGTGACCCAAATAAGTGACTGCGTCATCTGATGCTCTCTGGCTCATCGTTCTTAGAAATCTGTCAGTTCCTTCAACGAGGATAACTCTAACGTCGTCCTTGTCAATTTCTGGGTATTCCCTCTTTAGGATATATCTCTTCATTTCTCCCAAGGCACCGGCTATTTCCACACCTGTAGGGCCACCGCCAACGACAACGAAACTTAGCAGTTCGCGTCTGCGCTTTTTGTCAGTTGTAACGCATGCCCTTTCCAGTCTGTCAAGAATTTCGTTTCTTAGGCGGATTGCCTCTGCTGTTGATTTAAGTGTATGAACTTTCTCCTTAAGTTCTGGAGAGTTGAAGAAGTTGTTTGTTGTACCTGTTGCAATAACAAGTTTGTCGTATGCAATTTCCTCAAATTGAGTAGAAATTATTTTTTTATCAGTATCAATATTTGTTACTTGCCCCAGGTGAAAATTTGCATTTTCCAATTTGCGCATTTCTCTTCGGAACGGGAAAGAAATGCTGCTTGGTTCAAGGCCAGATGAGGCAATCTGATAAAACAACGGAGGAAAACTATGAAAATTATTCTTGTCAATGATGGTTACTTTAAATTTCTTTTTGTCTAATTTTTTTGCAAGATTTATGCCTGCAAACCCTCCTCCAATAATAACTACATGCTCCATAACAATTAACTTAAAACAATCAAAATAATTATACCTATATTTTGGGTAACAAAATTAATATTAAAAAGTTTAAAAAACAGCCTTTTTGTTCATAAATTTTGTCCAATGGGCGGTTTCTAAATCTTTTTGAGTTATTTTTGTGGTAAAAATTGGAAAAATGCAAAATATAATAACTCGTATAAAAAACTATTTAATTGTTTTGCTTGTTACTTTTTCTCCTTTTGGAGCACATTCGCAAATCAATACTGACCAGGTTTTGACAATCGGACGCAATGCTCTTTATTTTGAAGATTATTTGCTTTCAATACAATATTTTAATGAGGTAATCAAGGTGAAACCTTATTTGGCTGACCCGTATTTCTATCGTGCGGTTGCTAAATTTTATCTTGAAGACTATCGAGGAGCAGAAGCCGACTGCTCATTGGCAATAGAAAGAAATCCATTTATTGTTGATGCGTACCAGGTTCGTGGAATCTCCCGCCAGACCTTGAAAAAAGACAGTCTGGCGATTGAAGATTATGATGCCGGGTTGAAATACTTGCCGGAAAACCAGATTTTTCTGTTGAATAAGGCAGTGGCTCAGCAGAATATCAAGGATTATGACAATTCTCAGAAAACGTTTGAAACTCTTATCGGCTATTACCCAAAATACGATAATGGCTATCTTGGTTTGGCTTTTCTCAATCTTGAGAAAGGAGATACTGTTTCTGCGCTTAACCAGATAGGCAAAGTCCTTGAATTGAATCAGAACAATACTGATGCCTATATAGCCCGCGCGGATATATTGATAAAGACAAAATCAGACTATTCATCAGCGTTGGGAGATTTGGACCAGGCAATAAAATTGGAGCCTAAGAAAGCAGATCTGTTTGTAAACAGGGCGTTTTTGAAATATCAGTTAGATGACTATTTTGGTGCAATGTCAGATTTTGACTATGCAATCAGTCTTGACCCTTACAATATAGCAGCCCACTTGAACCGAGGTTTGCTGAGAATGGAGGTTGAGGATAACAATAAGGCTATTGATGATTTCTCCTTTGTTATCGACCGTAATGCAGATAACTATATGGCTATTTACAATAGGGCAGTGCTGTATCAGAAGACCCGTCAGTACTCAAAAGCCATTTCTGACCTTAATAAGATGATCGAGAAATATCCTGAAATGGCGATGCTTTACTATGCCAGAAGCGAGTGTAAGCGTTTGATGGGAAATGTTAAGGCAGGAGAAGCAGACTATAACTATTCCCGCAAACTGATGGCTAAGAATAAGAACAATAATGGTGACCAATTCAAGGAAGAGAAGCAAAGTGAGGAGGATGAAATTGCCAAGAAATTCAGAAGCCTTGTGACTGTTGAAAGTGAAAATACAGTTAAGCCAGAGTATGATAACAAGTATCGCGGCAAGGTGCAGAACTATAACGCATCAGTTGATTATGAGGATGTATATATCCTTACATATTATGACAAACTGACTGATTTGAGGGTTGATTCATATTATCAGAAAGAACTTGACGAGGTTAACGCAAGCAATTATCTTAGAGACAAACTCTATATAACCAATTCAACTGTGGCGATGACAGAAGAGCAGATAAAATTGCAGTTTGGCTTGATTCGTCACTATTCGAGCCTGCTCAGTTCTTCCAATAAAAAGCCTATTGACTATTTTGGCAGGGCAATAAGTTATTCTCTTGTGAAAAACTATGACAGTGCAATAGAGGATTTGGATAGAGCAATCGAGCAGAGCCCTGGTTTTGTTCTGGCTTATTTTGCAAGAGCAATGGCACGTTATGAAAAAAGCGTTGTCAATGCCGTAGAGCAAGGGGAGAAGAAGTCGGCTGAAGTTCAGATGCAGATGGAGCGACATGAAACAGAATTGGCATTGAAAGACCTTGACAAGGTTATAGAATTGTCTCCCAACTTGGTGTATGCTTACTATAATAAAGGTAACATATACTTGAAACGTAATGATTATACCTCGGCAATATCATGCTTTAACAAGGCAATAGAAGTTCGCCCTGATTTTGGAGCGGCATATTATAACAGGGGAATTGCATATTTTCAATTGGGAAATATGGAAAAAGGAGTACGAGATTTAAGCAAGGCAGGCGAGTTGGGTATAATGTCGTCGTATAACGTACTCAAGCGTATGAGCCGCCGAAGATAGGCGCATATAATTAGAGTTATATGTCTATTTTAAAGTAAAATAGATAATTATAACAAAAAAACGAGGAAAAAATTCCATAACTACAGATATTTGGTTACTTTTGCAACCGAATCATGCGTTCGTTGTATTTATGCAATGATTAAAACAAAAAAATTATTATGAATATTAAGTTTCCAGACGGAAGTATCAAGCAATTTGAGGAAGGAACAACTCCGTTGCAAATTGCAGAAAGTATCAGTAATCGACTTGCACAAGACGTATTGGCAGCAACAGTCGATGGAGAAGAGTGGGATTTGACACGTCCAATTGTAGGTGACGGCGAATTGAAATTGTACAAGTGGGATGACCCAGAAGGCAAGCATGCATTCTGGACACGTCTGCACACTTGCTTGCAGAAGCGTTGCAGGAATTGTACCCAGGCGTTAAATTCGGTATAGGGCCGGCTATTGAGAACGGTTTCTATTATGATATCGACCCGGGAGAAAACGTTATCACCAGTGCCGACTTTGCAAAGATTGAAGCAAAGATGGCAGAACTTGTATCCAAAAAAGAAGCTGTAATAAGAAAAGAAATCTCCAAGGAAGACGCATTGAAGATGTTCGGCGACAGAGACGAGACATACAAATGCGAATTGATTTCTGAATTGGAAGACGGTAAGATAACTACTTATACACAGGGTCAGTTTACAGACCTTTGCCGTGGTCCGCATATACCAACAACTGCATCAATTAAGGCGGTAAAGATTTTGTCGCTTGCGGGTGCATATTGGAGAGGTGATGAGACACGTAATCAGTTGGTGCGTGTTTACGGTATTTCTTTCCCTAAAAAGAAAATGCTTGATGAGTATTTGGTAATGCTCGAAGAGGCTAAGAAACGTGACCACAGAAAGATTGGTAAAGAAATGGAACTTTTCATGTTCTCAGAAAAAGTGGGAAAAGGTCTTCCATTGTGGTTGCCAAAGGGAACCGAGTTGAGATTGCGTTTGCAAGAGTTCTTGCGCAAAATCCAACGCCGTTACGAGTATCAGGAAGTTATCACTCCGCCAATTGGCAACAAAATGCTATATGTAACATCTGGTCACTATGCAAAATATGGTAAGGATTCATTCCAGCCGATTCATACTCCTGAAGAAGGCGAAGAGTACTTCTTGAAGCCGATGAACTGTCCTCACCACTGTGAAATCTTTAAGAACACACCGCACTCATACAGAGACCTTCCTTTAAGAATCGCAGAATTCGGTACAGTATGCCGTTACGAGCAAAGCGGTGAATTGCACGGATTGACACGTGTTAGAAGTTTTACTCAGGATGATGCCCATATCTTCTGTCGTCCAGACCAGGTGAAGGATGAATTCTTGAGAGTTATGGATATTATCTCTATCGTTTTCCGCTCAATGAAATTTGAAAACTTTGAAGCGCAGATTTCTTTGAGAGACAAGGTGAATAGAGAAAAATATATCGGTTCAGAAGAAAACTGGGACAAGGCAGAACAGGCAATTATCGAAGCATGTGAAGAAAAAGGCCTTCCGGCAAGAATCGAATACGGAGAAGCAGCCTTCTATGGCCCGAAACTTGACTTTATGGTTAAGGACGCAATAGGCAGACGTTGGCAATTGGGAACAATTCAGGTTGACTACAATTTGCCTGAGCGTTTTGAACTGGAATATACTGGTTCTGACAACCAAAAGCACCGCCCGGTAATGATTCACCGTGCACCATTTGGTTCTATGGAGCGTTTTGTTGCTGTGCTTCTTGAACACACTGCAGGCAATCTTCCAATATGGTTGTCACCAGAGCAGGCCGTTATCCTTCCTATCAGTGAGAAGTTTAATGATTATGCCGACGAAGTTCGCAGAACACTTGCAGAGAAAGGAATTAGAGCAACCGTTGACAGCCGTAACGAGAAAATAGGTAAGAAGATTCGCGACAATGAATTGAAACGTATACCTTATATGCTCGTTGTTGGTGAAAAGGAAGTTAATAATTGTGAAATTTCTGTAAGAAAACAAGGTGAAGGTGACAAGGGTTCAGTAAAAATTGCTACCTTTGCCGAGAATTTCGCTCGAGAGATTGAGGAAATGACAAACTATTAACATTATTTAATGGCAAAAACACCACTTGGAGCAGGGCAAAGACAGAACCTGCCAAAAAAAGACAATAAAGGCGGCAATAATAAAGACGCATTCATTATTAATGAGCATATCCGTGCAAAGGAAGTTCGTCTTGTTGGCGACAATGTAGAGCAAGGAGTTTATTCATTACATGATGCGTTGGCTATTGCAGACGAAAAAGAATTAGATTTGATATTGATTTCGCCAACTGCGAATCCTCCAGTATGCAAGGTTTTGGATTACCAGAAGTTCTTGTATCAGCAGAAGAAGAGGCTAAAGGAGCAAAAGGCGAAGTCAACGAAGGTCGTTGTCAAAGAAATCAGATTCGGACCTCAGACCGATGAGCATGACTATAACTTTAAGTTGAAGCATGCTGTTGGTTTCTTGAAAGAAGGAGCAAAGGTTAAAGCCTATGTGTTCTTTAGAGGTCGGTCTATTCTCTTCAAAGAGCAGGGAGAAGTGCTGTTGCTTCGATTTGCAAATGATTTGGAAGAGTATGGCAAAGTGGAGCAAATGCCTGTTTTGGAAGGTAAGCGTATGATAATTATGCTTACACCAAAGAAAGTGACAAAATAAAGTGCTTTAAGCATATAAATCAAATAGTAATTTAAAAAACAAAAAAATGCCAAAGGTTAAAACTAATTCCGGTGCCAAAAAAAGATTCGCTCTTACCGGGTCAGGAAAGATTAAAAGAAAACATGCTTACAAAAGTCACATCTTGACAAAGAAGACTAAAAAGCAAAAAAGAAACCTACGCCACTTTACAACAGCGGCAACTGTTGACAGCGGTAACATCCGTGCTTTGTTAGCAATTTAATGTGCGGTTTTTGACTTTTAATTACAGAGATTTAATTGAATTATTAACCGGATGCTTAGCATATAAGAGCATGTGCCGCTAACATCCAAAAAAAGAAAAGAAAATGCCAAGATCAGTAAATCACGTAGCATCAAGAGCTAAGAGAAAGAAAATTTTGAAACTCACAAGAGGTTATTACGGCTGCCGTAAGAATGTTTGGACAGTTGCTAAGAACACTTGGGAAAAAGGTCTTACTTACGCTTATCGCGACCGCAAGAACAAAAAACGCAATTTCCGCGCATTGTGGATTCAACGTATTAATGCAGCCGCTCGTCTTGAAGACTTGTCTTACTCTAAACTTATGGGTCTTATTCACAAAGCAGGCATCCAAATCAACCGTAAAGTATTGGCTGACCTCGCAATGAATAATCCAGCAGCTTTCAAGGCAATAGTTGAGAAAGTAAAGAATGCTTAATCAAATAGCGTTTTAATAAAAAAAGCCCCTTAATTGGGGCTTTTTTATTGCCGGAAAATTTGGTTAATAAAAAAAACTGTATTATATTTGCAATACAGGAGAGTGAAAATTGCCACATCAAAGCAGCTTGGGAGCTCATCAATTTTTATGAAATGCCGAGTCGATTTCTTTCTCTAATGGCGGGCCTCAATCCGTTAGGATGTTGCAAAACCAGAGGATTACAAAGGAGGGAGAAAACTCAAATCCTGATTTTCGGAGTTTCATCGCCTCTTTGATGTGGATCTTATATTGATGGCAGGGGGTGTAAAATTTATTCTCTGCCATCTTTTTTTTAAATTATGGATAACACTTATTTTGTATATGCAATGCTTTGCTTTACGTCTTTTCTAACATTGGCGAATCCCTTGGGTACTATGCCGGTGTTTCTGACGTTAACGCAAAATTTCGATGAGAAAGAAAGATCGAGAGTATTGAAAAAAGCTATTATCGTTGCATTTTTTGTAATGATTGCATTTACTGTATTCGGGCAGTTCATATTCAAGTTCTTCGGATTGTCAACAAATGGCTTTCGTATTGTTGGCGGAATAGTAATTTTCAAGATAGGGTTTGACATGCTTCAGGCAAGGTTTACACCAGTGAAGGCTACTGAAACAGAAATTCATGACTATGCTAACGATATTACTGTAACTCCATTGGCAATACCGATTTTGTGTGGTCCCGGGGCTATTGCAAATGGGATAGTTCTTATGGAAGAAGCGACGGACACAACAATGATGGTTATTTTGATTTCCACGATAGTGCTTGTATTTTTGATAACCTATCTAATTCTAAAGGCCTCGACAAAATTATTGGAAATATTAGGCGAGACTGGCAATAATGTTATGATGAGGCTAATGGGTCTTATTTTGATGGTTATTGCAGTTGAGTGCTTCTTTAGTGGTCTGAAGCCAATTATGCGGGATTTTATTGGGTCTTTGTGATGACATGCCAAGTATTAAAGTGTTGTTATTTGTAAGGCTATAATTACATTGTTTTTTGTAACTTTGCAGATGTAACTGAATCAGTTAGTATTTGTTTTATATAATAAGGATATTCTTCTTTATTGTAATTGCTAAAATGGATAATTGGTTTTATATATTAGATAGTTCTGTTGCAATGCTTTTGAGTTGTATCCTGGCAGGGGTACTAATCCCGCGCATACTGTTGATTTCTTTTAGAAAGAAACTTTTTGATGAAGTTGACTCTGAAAGGAAGATTCATTGTGGCGCTATACCTCGTTTAGGTGGCATTGCTTTTGGCCCAGTTATCCTGTTTTCGATTTTTTTTATTGCTGGTTTTAATATTTCTGTTTTCCCAGGTGAATCATTTCGCGATATGGCGTTTGGTGAAATAGTTATATTGTCAGGAATATTATGTGCTTCTCTTTTGGTGTATCTTGTTGGTATTGCAGATGACTTGGTTAGAGTAAACTTTTATGCTAAATTTGTCGTCCAGATAATAGCAGCATGTTTGCTCGTTGCTTCCGGTTTATGGATATCTAACTTACATGGGTTGTTTGGGATTAACGAATTGCCTAAATTTATTGGTTATCCGCTTACTATAGTTTTTGTGGTTTTTGTTGTCAATTCAATCAATCTTATTGATGGAATTGACGGCCTTGCCTCTTGTCTTTCTATGGTAGCCTTGTTTGTATATGGGATATCTTTTGTCGTTTATGGAAATATTTTATTTTCTTTGATCTGTTTTACATCTGTTGGCGTTCTAATTCCGTTTTTCTATTTTAATGTTTTTGGAGATCCAAGTAGGAAAAAGAAAATTTTCATGGGTGACACAGGGTCATTAACAATAGGTTTGATAATCAGTGCAGTTATATTGCGGATAATAATTGATTCTGAAATGGAGGAAGAAGGTATAGGCAATCTTATAGTTAAAGCTTTGTCTCCTGTTATTGTTCCATGTTTTGATGCAGTTAGAGTTATTTTTGTCAGGATTAAAGAAAAAAAGAAATTATTTCTTCCGGACAATAACCATATACATCACAGATTGTTGCAGGCGGGATTAACGCAGCATGCAGCGTTAATTACTATTGTTACTGTTTCTTTAATTCTGACATCAATAAACATTATTGCAAGCAATTTTATTAATGTTAATATCTTGCTGGCTTTTGATGTTATAATATATTGTTTTCTAAGCATCGCTATTTCTAATCAAATCTTTATATTAAGAAAAAATTAACAATAAAATATTTATGGTTTCACAAAAGGAAGAGGCAGATTTGGTACAAACCAATGATTTTATTAAAATACAGGACATTTTTTATTTAAGTTTGTCTAAATGGTATTTGTTCGTGTTGTCAATAGTTTGCTGTATGGGGTTAGGAATTTTTTATATTCTAAAAACTCCTCCAACATATACGCGTGTAGCATCTATCATTTTCAAGAACGAATTTACTGGTGAGTCGAGTTTGTCAAGTGCTATTGGTACATCTTTCTCCTATCTTGGTCTTGCAAACCAGTCAACTAATGGATATAGTGAGATGGTTCAGTTAGAATCACCATCGCTAATGGTTGATGTTGTCAAGAGATTAGGGTTGAATGTTCGTTATTCTCTTGAGGGAAGGTTTTATAACAAGTCCCTTTATGGAAAAAATTTGCCTGTAAAGGTTGATTTTGCAGACAAATCAGATAGCGAACTTACTTTCCTTGTTAATTTTAAGGAAGACGGCAGTTTGGTACTTTCTAATTTTGCTGTTGGAGAGGAACTTTACGAGGTTGAAGTTAAGACTCGCTTAGGTGAAAAGGTAAAGACTCCTGTTGGTGAAATGGTATTCTCTAAAACTGAGTATTATGATGCTTTGATGAAGGAGTTCGACTATTCAAAGTCAATGATTGTTTCCCGCTGCACGTATTATGATGCAGGAATTGCATTTACAGGTCCTTTGAAAGTTGAACAGAATGACGATAAGTCTGCCGTCATCAATGTTTCATATAGCGATACCAGTGCAGAGCGAGCTGAAGATATTCTTAATACATTGATGACTGTTTATAATAAGAAATGGGAGGCAGATAAGAATATTGAGGCAAAGAATTCGTCGGAATTTATTGATGAACGGCTTGCTGTTATTGAGCAAGAATTAGGGGTTGTTGACCAGAATATTTCGTCTTTTAAGAGTGCTAAAAGAATGCCGGATATCGCTGCTGCTTCTGGTCTATATATGAATCAGTCAGCGAAAAATGATGCAAAATTGGTTGAGTTAAATACGCAGATGTCAATTGCGCAATATATTTATGACTATATATGTGATAGCAAAAACAAAAACCAGTTGATTCCGTCAAATGCAGGTATTGCCGATATGAGCATTGAACGTCAAATTTCTGAATATAATAAATTGCTTCTTGAAAGAATTACAATAGTTTCTAACAGTAGTGAGACGAATCCTTTGGCGGTGGAAATGGACAGTAGATTGGCAATTATGCGTGAAGCAATAGCAAAAGCCTTTTCTAACTATAAGGTGACGATAAAGACGCAGATAAATGATGTGGAAAAAGAAGAACGTAAGACTTCTCAGAAATTAGCCGACGGTCCTGAGCAAGCTATGTATTTGCTTTCTGTTGAGCGCCAGCAGAAAGTTAAGGAAGCGTTGTATCTTTATCTATTGCAAAAGAAAGAGGAAAATCAGTTGTCGCAAGCATTCGAAACTGCAAAAATAAGGGTAGTAACGCCCCCAATTGGTACTAAAGACCCTTCAGCACCAGTCAAGAAAAATATTTTCTTAGTGGCTTTTGCTATGGGCTTGCTTATTCCGATTGTTTATATTTTCGTTGAAGAAAATTTGAATTCAAAGGTAAGAGGAGTCAAGGATTTAGATGGTTTGACAACTCCATATATAGGGGAAATTCCATTAGTGGGCAAATCTGTTAGCGGTTTGAACAAAATTTTTAGAAAGTTATTTAGGAAGCGGAAGCCGGAATCTGTTGGAATTGTCGTTAAAAGTAATACTCGAAATATTATAAATGAGGCATTCCGTGTCATCCGTTCAAATATTGAGTTCTTGGAGCATTCTTGTGATGGTGCAAATGTAATGATGTTTACTTCTGGCAATCCGGATAGTGGTAAGACCTTTATTTCATCAAATCTGTCTGTGGCTTTTGCAATAAAGAATAAGAAAGTTTGCTTGATAGACCTTGATATGAGAAAAGGAAGTCTAAGTTCAACTTTCGGTAGTTTTAAGGTAGGTATCTCAAGTTACCTTGCTGGTAAGGAATCTTTGGAAAATATTCTTATAAAAGATATTAACAATATAAGTAATTTGGACTTGATACCTGTTGGAAAATTGCCTCCTAATCCAGCTGAATTGCTGTTTGACGAGAGATTTGCTACTCTTATAAAGCAATTAAAAGAACGCTATGACTACATATTTATAGACTGTCCTCCAATAGATGTAGTTGCAGATGCTAAAATTATTAATGCGTATGTTGACGCAACATTCTTTGTCGTTAGGGTGGGGCTTTTTGAGAGAGCGTCATTGTCAAGAATTGATAAGTTCTATAAAGAAAAAACATATAAGAACTTATGCGTTATCTTAAATGGCGCAGATCACAATAATTTGGCAGGCAGAAAGTATGGCTATGGCTACGGTTATGGCTATGGTTATGGGAATGATAATTCTACAGATAATTAATAACAATGAAGGGAATTGTATTGGCAGGAGGGGCAGGGACGCGTCTGTATCCAATAACAAAAGGCGTTAGCAAGCAATTGCTTCCTATTTACGACAAGCCGATGATTTATTATCCAATCTCGGTTCTGATGCTTGCTGGAATTAGAGAAATACTCATTATATCAACACCCCAGGATTTACCTGCGTTCAAGCGTTTGCTTGGTGACGGTTCCGACTATGGCGTTGTTTTTGAATATGCAGAGCAACCAAGCCCTGATGGATTGGCACAGGCCTTTATTATAGGCGAGAAATTTATTGGTGACGATTCTGTGTGTCTTGTCCTTGGCGACAACATATTCCATGGAATGGGTTTCAGCAAGATTTTATGCCAGGCTGTTGCCGACGCGGAAGAAAAAAAACGTGCAACAGTTTTTGGCTATTGGGTTGATGACCCAGAAAGATATGGCGTTGCAGAGTTTGATGAGAATGGGAAATGCCTTTCTATAGAAGAAAAGCCTGAGCATCCTAAATCTAATTATGCGGTAGTTGGTTTGTACTTTTATCCAAACAAGGTAGTTAAAATTGCCAAGGAAATCAAACCATCGGCTCGTGGTGAGTTAGAGATAACTGCCGTTAATCAGCAGTTTTTGGAAGATGGGGAGTTGAAAGTTTCCACATTGGGACGTGGTTTTGCTTGGCTTGATACAGGAACGCATGACTCACTTGCCGAGGCTTCTATCTTTGTAGAAGTTATCGAGAAGCGTCAAGGCTTGAAAATCGCTTGCCTTGAGGGTATTGCTTACCGTAAGGGATGGCTAACTAAAGAGAAAATGATAGAATTGGCTCAGCCAATGTTAAAAAACCAGTATGGAAAATATCTGCTGAAGGTAGTAAATGAGTTGGATGTTACAGGCAGAAAAAACTTGGATTAATGGAAGTTATTAAAACAGATATAGAAGGAGTTGTTATTCTGAAACCGCGAATTTTTGAAGATACGAGGGGATATTTCTTTGAATCATTTTCTCAGCGCGAGTTTGATGAAAAAGTTAGACCGATAAAATTTGTTCAGGATAATGAGTCAATGTCGTCGTTCGGCGTCTTGAGAGGGCTTCATTACCAGAAGATGCCATATACACAAAGTAAATTGGTCCGTTGTGTTCGTGGTCGCGTACTTGATGTTGCTGTCGATATTAGAAAAGGTAGTCCAACGTACGGAAAACATGTTGCCGTTGAACTTTCAGAAGAAAACCATTTGCAGTTTTTTATACCTAAAGGATTTGCCCATGGTTTCGCTGTGCTGTCAGATGTTGCTGTTTTCCAGTATAAATGTGATGAATTTTATGCACCTCAGAGCGAAGGCGGTTTTTATCCGATAGATGATGAATTAGGCATTGATTGGAGAATACCGTTAACAAAGGCGATTCTCTCAGAAAAAGATTTAAACAGAAAAAAATTCTCAGAAACAGAACCAGATTTCAATTATTTGGAAGATTTATATATTTAATTGTGACATTTTCGGCAAGTAAGATAAGAAAATTTGATCCTTTTATTTCGGCAGTTAAGGGCTTTGCAATGGTGCGTGTTTGTAAAGCTTTTCTTATCTGATTCCAACGGTTGGATGGCCGATATTACTTACTATGGCGTATTTCTTTTTTGGATATACGTTCTCTAACGTAAATTACCATGTTTTGTTAAAGAAATCGCTGGCGATGCTGCACTTTGCTATTCTTGCAGTAATCTCTATAAGTTATACGGATAATTTCAATTAGGTAAACTGGCCATTCGTGACTATTTCTTTGTATCACTTTTGGGTGTGGTAGGAACTTTCATTTTATGTCATTGTTTGTCTGAAAAAGGCTGGCTCATTAAGGTCTTGTCGAAAATTGGAGATTACACAATGTCAATCTTGTTGATGCAGTTTTTCGCATTCAAGATTGTTGACTTTGCAAAGGTTCTTGTTTATGGCTTGCCTTTGGAGAAATTATCTAATTTCCCGATTATTTTGGAACATAACAGTTGTTTTTTCATAATTTATACTTTTGCTGGCTTATAATTGCCTATATTTGCAACGGTTCTTTATAAGCGTGTAAAGAATATCATTATGGAAAAATAAGAATTAGGTCATAGATTATGAATATACTTGTAACAGGGGCTAACGGTCAACTTGGAAACCACATCAGACTGAAGTCCAATGAATCAAAAGATAAATATTTCTTCACAGATGTTGCAGAATTGGATATTACCGATTCTGAGGCGGTTTTTGATTATGTAAAAAGAAACGCCATTGAAGCGGTTATCAATTGTGCAGCATATACTAATGTTGACAAGGCTGAAGATGATGCGGATACTGCAAAATTGATTAATGCCGATGCTGTTGGTAATCTTGCTGTTGCTATGAATAGCGTTGGCGGTTTGCTGATACACGTTTCTACCGATTACGTTTTTGGTGGTAATGCTGGTAATGTGCCATTTACTGAAGAGGCTGAAACAATGCCGTTAGGCGTTTATGGTGTAACAAAGTTGCATGGAGAGGAACTAGTAAAAGCATCTGGTTGCAAATATGTTATTATCAGAACAGCCTGGCTTTATAGCGAATATGGTAATAACTTTGTCAAAACCATGTTAAATCTGACTTCAACGAAGGAAAGTTTGAATGTTGTATTTGACCAGATTGGAACTCCAACTTATGCAGGGGACCTTGCTGATGCAATTTTTGATATTGTTGAAAATCGAAAGTTTGAAGGTCGCAACGGTGTATATCATTATACAAATGAGGGCGTTTGCTCTTGGTATGATTTTACTAAAGAAATTGCATCAATAGCAGGAAACACTGGTTGCAAGATTTCTCCTTGCCATACTTCAGAGTTCCCGCGGAAGGCGGCAAGACCAAGTTTTTCGGTGCTTGACAAGACAAAAATTAAAGCGGTTTTCGGAATTGAAATACCATATTGGAAAGATTCTGTATTGCGTTGTATAAATAATTTATTATTGGCATAAAACTATGAAGAGTATTGTAATTACGGGAGGTGCCGGTTTTATCGGTTCTCATGTTGTCCGCTTGTTTGTAAATAAATATCCGGAGTATAGGATTATCAATCTTGATAAGTTGACTTATGCCGGAAATTTGGCGAATTTAAAAGATATTGAAGATTGCGAGAATTATTACTTTGAAAAAGCTGATATATGCAATTTTGAAGTGGTATCCCAAATCTTGAAAAAATATAATGTAACGGGTATTATTCACCTTGCAGCAGAAAGTCATGTTGACAGGTCTATTAAGGATCCATTTACATTTGCAAAGACAAACGTTCTTGGTACCTTGTCGTTGCTTCAGGCTGCGAAAAATTATTGGGAATCGCTCCCAGAAGGGTATGAGGGTAAAATGTTTTATCATATTTCAACTGATGAGGTGTATGGAGCATTAGAAATGACAAATCCAGCAGGCAATGAAGAAGGTAAAGGTCCCTACGGTGAAGAATTCTTTGTAGAAACAACAAAGTACAATCCGCATAGCCCTTATTCTGCTTCGAAGGCGAGTTCTGACCATTTCGTGAGAGCCTTTCATGATACTTACGGCATGCCGGTAATTGTTACGAACTGCTCCAATAACTATGGTCCATACCAGTTTCCGGAAAAACTTATACCATTGTTTATTAATAATATTCGCCATAAGAAGCCGCTTCCTGTTTATGGAAAGGGAGAGAACGTTCGTGACTGGCTTTATGTTGTTGACCATGCGAGAGCAATTGACTTGATTTTCCATAAAGGGAAGGTTGCTGAAACATATAATATTGGCGGTTTCAACGAATGGAAGAATATTGATATTGTTAAATTGTTGATAAAGATTGTTGACCGTATGCTCGGTAATAAGGAAGGGGAATCGCTTGACCTGATTGCTTATGTTGAGGACAGAAAGGGTCATGACCTTAGATACGCGATCGACAGCAATAAGTTGCATCGAGAATTGGGTTGGTTGCCAAGCCTTACTTTTGAAGAGGGTATAGAAAAAACAGTTCGTTGGTATCTGGATAATCAGGAGTGGATGGATAATGTTACTTCTGGTGATTATCAGAGATACTATGAAGATATGTACAAGAACAGATAATTTGAGATGCTGTAAAGTATGCAAGGCGAGTCAAGGGTAAAGAAGAGTTTGCTTAATGCTAAAGTAAATACCGTATGCTATTTTGTTGCGTTGGCTGTAGCATTTTTTACGCGAAAGGTATTTATTGACCAACTTGGTATCGAGTTTACTGGGTTGACCAGCAGTTTGCAGAGTCTTCTCGGATTTCTTAACCTTGCAGAACTTGGAGTTGCAACTGCTATTGGTTATGTTTTGTATAGACCGATATTCGATAATGACAAGGTGCAGATTAATGAGATTATCTCCGTCTTTGGGTATCTTTACAGGTGGATAGGGTATGTTATTCTTGGAGCGGGGATTGTATTGTCATTTTTTTTGCCGTTGATATTCAGTGATGCACCTTTCTCTTACCCTGTCCTTTTTTTCGGTTTTTATGCATTTCTTGCCTCTTCTTTGTTAGGCTACTTTCTTAACTATAAGATTTCGCTGCTTGCTGCCGACCAGAAAAATTATGTTGTTACTGGTTATTTTCAGTTGATAACGACGGTAAAGTCATTGGTTCAAATGGTTCTGGCTCTATATTTTAAGGACTTTATTCTCTATTTTTCTATTGAAATATTGGCGGGAATAGCGAATTCTATAATTCTAAATATAAAAGTAAGAAAGACTTATCCATGGCTGGATAGCGAATTGAGAGAAGGCCGGAAATTGCTGTCTAAGTATCCTCAGATAGCAAAATATCTTAAGCAATTATTTGTTCATAAGATTGCCAGTTTTGTGCAGTTTCAGATTCTTCCTGTCTTGATTTTGTCGTATGTGTCTATTGCGGTAGTAGGTTTATATGCTAACTATACTATGATAGCGGATAAGGTTAGACTGTTTATTTCAGGAGTTCTTGACAGTACGACGGCAGGGGTTGGTAATCTCATTTCTGAAGGCAATAAGAAAAAAATATTGGGAACTTTTTGTGAATTGTACTCCTTGCGGTTCTATGTCTGTTCTCTGTTTACAGTATGCCTTTATATGCTTATAAGTTCATTCGTTCAACTTTGGCTTGGAGAAGACTATTTGCTGAGTTCTTTGATTGTTGCTCTTGTTTGCTTTCATTTCTTTCTGTTGACGTTAAGGGGGACAACAGACCAGTTCCTTAATGGCTATGGAATGTTCTATGACGTTTGGGCCCCAGTAGCGGAGGTCGTTATTTTTATTGCTTCTTCTATTGTATTCGGTTCTTTGTGGGGGCTTGCAGGTGTTCTTATGGGGCCGCTTGTTTCAACTATTCTCATAGTTCATATTTGGAAACCTGTATTCCTATACAGTAGAGGTTTCAGAGTTTCATTTTGGCGGTATTTGTGGCTTTTCGGAAAGAATGCGTTAGCATTTGCCATTACATTTGTGACAGTATATTTTGCAGATATGGCATTAAATGCAGTAATAAATTTTAATGGATGGCTCGGTTGGGTTGTTAGTGCTTGCGTTATAACTATAGTTACTGTAGTTGCTGGCTTGGTTGCATTTTACTTGCTAACTCCGTTAAAGGTTTTTGTAAATCGGTTCGTCAAGATTAAATTGCTTGAAAAGTAGATTTTTTATTCTATAAGTTATTTATTTTGCTAATAAACTTGATTTTCTGTAAGTTTGTAGCAATTAATTATGGCTATGAAAAAATATTTGATTTTAATCATATTTTCAGTGCTGCTATTGGGCAGTTGTGTCCGTGAACCGCGTACTTTGATTACAGGTTATGGTGACTTGGATTTAACTTTGACAGTTAATGAGAAAATCAAGTGGTTTGCTCAAGAGCAGTCTTTTGATTTGTCCAGTATAGAAATAGGGGATTTTGAACTTGAGTTGATAGCAGAAGATGGTAGTGTTAAAAAGTTAGGAACATACGCTGAGTTCAAGTCAGGTATAAAAAAAATTCCTGTAGGAAAGTATAAATTGCGTGCTTTCCATGGGGATTTGCAGGGAGAGGGTGTAGGTTCTGTTTCCTATTATGGAGAGACTGAATTTACCATTTATGATAGTATGTTGACGTCGATTAATTTAGAATGTGGCATATATAGTGCTTTTTGTTCAACTGAAATATGCGATTATGGTTCACATTTTAATGATTTGTCAATCAGACTAAAGTCCGAGTATGGTAAATATATAGTTTTAAGTAGTAACGGGTCCAAGCCTGTATCTTTAGTGCCAGGTAAAGTTTCTGTTGAGATGACACTTACGGATTTGACAGGGAGAAGCGTAACGATAAGACCGTTTAGTTTTGCGGTAAATTCTGCTGAGTTTTATAAAGTTGGTGTATCAATTGTTGATGATTCTCTGGTGCTTACTTATGGTGATGGTCAGGATATGGAGCCAGTTATCATTGAAATAAATGAAAAATTATTCTCGTCGCAAGGCCCGCAAATATTTACTAATAAGTTGGATTTTTCTATGGTAAAAGGGCAGTTTGAAGAAAATTGTCTTGTTAGCGTATCTGCAGAAAGTGATTTGCAGAGTATTTTTATGACAATATTATCTTCTCCCCGTTGCTCGTGCCCATTTAGCCAGGAGCAGGATATATTGCCTTTGTATTCAGAAGGAAAAACTCAGAGAGTCGAGTTGGATTTGAAATCAGTTATTTCAAAACTTGGGGCTGATGTTATTACTGAATATTCGATAGTTCTTCAGGCTATTGATATTTATGGTAGGGTATCTAATGAGCCTTGTATTATTAAGGTTGTGGTTTCACCCGTTGATTTGAAATTAGAGGAGCCTTTGGCAATTGACATAGATGCTGAAACTGCTATGATTAAAGTTCAATATAATGGAATTGACTTCTCGAATCGTGTTGTTTTTCAGTACAGTGGCAATGGTGTGGATTGGTTAGATGTTCATGTTATTGAAAGTTATAAAGAAAATAATTCTTATTTTGTAGTCTTACCTGTTGACAAGAAAGATGTAAGAGCGTTTTTTAGAGCCAAGGTTGGCGATAGTTTTTCTGAGAAGATTGTTATCAGGAGAGTTATTCCTGAAATTACTATGCACTGCGGGCATGAGAATATTTGGTCATCAAAGGCAGACTTGTATTTGGCTGGAGACCGCGTTAAATCATGTTTGCCTTACGTTAATATACTGATTAAAGAAGAAAGTGGAGATTTTCATCCAGCAGTATTGGAAAGAAGTATTGTTGACAATCGGATAACTGTTTCAACATTAATGCCATCTACAAAATATTTTATGAAGGCTACTATTGATGGTAAAATACTGTTTGAATCCGAGTTTGTAACGGAATCAGCAGTGGGTTTGCCAAATGGTAGTTTTGAAAATGATCATATAGAAACTATAGATATTAAACACATCAATTGTGGGGGAAAGTATTCTAATACGCAAAGTTGGACGTCATTATACAATAGGACAAGTATAAATGTTACTGAGCCTAAAAATTGGGCCAGTGTAAATGCTAAAACATGTTCTGTTTATGCGTCAAATCATAATACATGGTTTCAAGTTCCCACGACAAGAATAATAGAAAATGGGTATGATGGTGCATTTGCTATAAAATTACAGAATGCAGCTTGGGATATTAACGGAGTTGAACCCCCTAAAGATACCCGTACAGATAAAGTCTATTACAGTCGCAATGTTCCTAATATAAAAAACCGTAGTGCGGGAAAGATTTTCTTAGGTTCATATAAATTTAATGCAGATGGCTCAGAGGTGTATAATGACGGTATAGAATTTTATTCGCGACCAACAGCCGTTACAGGGTTTTACCGATATATTCAAGATTTACATGATTCGGCAGAAACAGGATTGGTGGTTGCTCAAGTATATGGATTTGACGGAGATAAGGAAATTTTGATAGGAGAGGGTATAGGCATGCTTAAGCCGTCAACATCTTTCACTCAGTTTAAAGTTCCTGTTACGTATTCAGTGCGTAATGTAAAGGCAGCTAGACTAAAATTAATGGTTTCTTCATCTTGTTATGCTTCTTATAACCAAAATGAAGAAACCCAAAGGATTAAGACCACAGATTATCCGGAAAAGGGAATTTCTGTCGGAGCCGAATTGGATGTTGATTTGCTGACGCTACTTTACGAGTAACGCTATTTGCAAATCGTTGTGCCCGCGTTTTCAGCAATGAGGTCTGCACGGGTGATTATAACTCTTGCAACGTCAGCGTTGACGCATGCAAAGGCATTGTCTAATTTCGGAATCATTCCTCCTGATACAATGCCATTCGCTTTTAGTTCAGCGTATTTAGAGGACGTTATTTGTGGGATAACACTGTTGTCATCGTTCTCATCAGCCAAAACGCCTGCCTTTTCAAAGCAGTAAACAAGTGATGTTTCATATTGCTTTGCCATGGCTTTAGCAACTTCGCCAGCCATAGTGTCCGCATTGGTATTAAGCATGTGTCCCATTCCGTCATGGGTTAGCGGGGCAATAACAGGGCATAAACCGCCATTCAGAAGAAGTGACAGGGATTCGGCTTGAACAGATTTAACATCTCCAACCCAACCGTAATCAACGGTTTTGACAGGGCGCTTTTCGCTAATAACGATATTCATATCTGCTCCAGTAAGACCGATTGCATTTATACCTAAGGATTGGAGTTCGGCAACGATTGTTTTATTAACCAGACCTCCATATACCATAGTGACGATTTTCAGCATTGCTTCATCTGTAATTCTTCTGCCGTCAATCATTTTAGTTTCAACGCCTAAGTCTGCAGCAAGTTTGGTTGCAGACCTGCCTCCTCCATGAACAAGGATCTTTTTGCCTTCTATTTTAGAAAAATCGGCAATAAGGCGTTTTAGTGTTGATGGCTCTTCAACAATTTTTCCACCAACTTTTATTATTGTGAGTTTTTCCATATTGTCTCTTTTAATAGCAAAGGTATGTAAAAAACTTGATATGTTGAAATGATAATTTATTGTAGGCTGTCGTGTTTCCTTCGATTAAGGCTGCAATATTTGGAAAAAACTTAAAAAAAGTGAGTATTGTCACGGTTTTCCGTGATTGCGTAATTGAGAACTAATGCTACTTTTGCAAATAAAAAACACTATTTTAAAAAATTTGATGCAATGAAAAAATTTAAGACTTTTATCATGTCTGCAATGTGTTGTGGGCTTATTACTATGACAGCTTGTGGCGGTGGTAGTTCTAATTCAGGTGCAAGCAGTGATGCCCCGCTGGGTGATGTTCCAGGTATTTTTATGGATATTGCTGCAAAGAAAAAAGCATTAAATGAGGAATTACGTAGCGAGGAAGATGTAGAGAGCTATCAGAAGAAGTTGAAAGACTTTGACGAATATGTTGCCGAAAGCGTTAAAGAAGCAGAGGAAAAAGGAAAAAAACTAATTGGTGGAGAAATCCTTTGCACTGGCGTGGACGTTTATCCTGATTTCACAGTTACAGGTGCAAAAATTGCAGATTATCGTGCCGGTCGCGAAACAGGTAGCGTTATAGTGAAAGTATCAGTTACTCCAAAGCGTGATATCGTGGTTCGTGAGTTCAAGAGAGAATGTGCTGAAGGTGAATATTCATTGAAAGAAACGAGACTATATTATGCGCTGATGAAAGCAAATGATTTCTTGATTGAGCTCGGACAGATAAATCCGTTTAATAGTAACGCTTATAACATGTCATTGAAGGCTGAGTATGTTCCTGGCCAGATGATTCAAGCAGGTGTGCCTTGTAATAGCGAGGGCGCTCCTATATATATCAATTGTCACACTTATGACTTTACAGAGTTTGCCAAGATTTTATTTTTGTCAGAGAAAGATTTTATGGCATTGCGTAAGCAGGCATACGGTTTCTAATATTTAATACGAAATTTAAATCACAAAAAATGAAAAAAATCATTTATGCAGCAGTTGCTTTAATGCTGACCGCTTGTGGTGGAAATGTGTCATCAGGCGAATCTGCCTCGGCTAAGGATGGTCTTAGCGGAAAGGTGCATAAGGTGCAGACCTTGATTTATAACGCTAAACTACAAGACGGAGAAGTCGTTAAAGATGGAAAACCTGATTCTTATCGTGAAATTGATTTTTTCCCGGCAGAAGAAACTCGTATTTATAATGAGAATGGTCTTACTGATTCTATCGTAAGCGTATTAGATGCGAGCAAGACCGTTACTGTATTTTCATATCAAGATGGAAAGGTTCAGGGTGAGAAAAACTATTTGAACGGTGAGTTGGTAACGGACAGAAAATATGTTTATCAAGATGGCAAACTAACGACAACCATTGAAGATATGTATATGGGTCAGGATAAGACTACAAATGAATATCCAGTTGATGACTCAAAGGTAAAAAAAGATGGTGACAACACCATAGAATATGGATATACTGAGAATGATTATGTCGTTAAAGATGCTCAGGGACGTGTCATAAAAGAGTCTGTTTATTATGAAATGGATGACTATTTCTTAGTTAAGGAGTACACCTATAACGATAAAGGCTGGTTGGAAACATGCGTAACGTCGGATGGTAATAAAGTATCTTACCAATATCCAGTTACAGATGAAAAAGACAACTGGACAAAGATGGTAATAAGCATTGATGAGCAACCTTATGGTATAGTAGAGCGCAATATTACTTATAGGAAATAAGAGTGTAAATTTTGTTAATATATTTTTTCAGCGACCTATATGGGCTATGTTTTGAGGCACCATATAGGCCGCATTTATGTATGGCAGTGTGATGATCTATAATATATTTAAATTCTCCCAAGTATAATATGGGATTGGCAAGCATTGATATTATGCTGCACATAAGCATTAATGCTATATAAGCAGGAAATTGATGTTTCGTTGCCATGTTTCGTTGATATTTATTTTTTCTTTTCCTCGAATGGGTAGTCTAAAGACTCATTACATATTAGGTAGTGGTACAAAAGCACAGATAATAACGCTAATTGCATTTGCGACAAATAGCCACCAAAAATTTTTCTTAAAAGGATATTTGAAGATTAGTTTGATTGTTAGGTCTTCTACAAGTGTATTACATATAACAACGAGTAAATAGTCAAATATCCAGTGCGATAAGTGAAATGTTGCAGATGTAAAAGGCAATAGTATAAACTCTCCTATAAAGCCGCTAATTGGAATGAGAGGTATTCCCAATAATGCAGATATAATATTTGCGACTGTCGCTATTAGAAATGCTTTTATCCAACTTGATTTGAGGAAAAATTTAGCAGCCACAATTTCTATTACTAAACCTATCGCAATAACATACCAGGTATAGTATTGGCTGATAATGTAAATAGAAGGCCAAACGATATTTGCATTGGCGACGAATGGTATCAGCGTTAGTATCACTAATAATAACAATTTTTGTTTGCTGGATTCCATACGCGGGTAAATTAAGGTTTTCAGTATGACAAATATACAATAAATAATTATAAACCAATAGGTTTTTAGATTTTTATATTAGGAGGAGTTCCAAGATTTTTTTAACTTTGTGCTATGAACGGATTAGTAATAAAAAATACAGGCAGTTGGTATATTGTCAAGACTGATGATAACAGATTGGTAAATTGCAAAATTAAGGGCAATTTCCGCCTGAAGGGGATTAGAACAACGAATCCTGTATCAGTTGGCGACCGTGTAGATATTCTTGAAAACGGTGATACTGCATTTATAGTTTCTATATACTCGAGACAAAACTATATCATTCGTAGGGCTTCAAACCTATCGAAAGAGTCACATATCATAGCGTCAAACTTGGACCAGGCCTTTTTGGTCGTTTCCCTAATAAATCCTCAAACATCAACAACTTTTATAGACCGATTCCTTGCAACAGCAGAGGCTTATCGTGTGCCAGCCGTTATTGTTGTCAATAAGGTTGATTTGCTTGATGAGGAATTGAACGAGTATTTTGAGGCTTTTAAGTATCTGTATGAGTCAATAGGCTATAAGGTTGTAGGCATCTCAGCAGAAACTGGATTTGGCGTTGAGGCTGTTGCTGATATGCTTTCTGGAAAGGTTACCCTGTTGTCTGGTAATTCAGGTGTAGGTAAGTCAACTTTGCTAAACAGGTTGATACCTGGTACTGATGCCAAGACTTCTGCCGTTTCAGAGACCCATCATACAGGAATGCATACGACGACTTTCTCTGAAATGTTTGCTTTGAAAGACGGTTCTGGGTATATAATAGATACTCCAGGAATTAAAGGCTTCGGAACTATTGATTTTAATGCAGAGGAGGTTGCGCATTATTTCCCTGAAATTTTCAAAATTTCGGCGGACTGTAAATATGGAAACTGTACTCATCGCCACGAGCCCGGTTGTGCTGTTAAGCAAGCTTTGGAAGATTGCCTAATCAGCCAGTCAAGGTATGCAAGTTATTTGAGTATTATTGATGATAGTACTGAAGGAAAATATCGAAAACCTTTTTAATTGGGTTTCAACAAAAAAGAGGATTTTTTTAAATCCTCTTTTTTGTTGAGCCTGAAGCGGGACTCGAACCCGCGACCTTTTCGTTACGAATGAAATGCTCTACCGACTGAGCTATTCAGGCTAATTTGCACTTTTCTAAATTCTGTGCAAAGTTATAAATTATTCTTCATTTGTTTTATTTTGAAAAGTCTTTTTTACTGCATGTGACAATGATTTTAGCCTTTTTAATATCAAGTTGTGTCATTGTCGGCAATGTTATTTGCGGTGTTATAGAAATCAAAATATTATTTGTTTGGTTACCGTAGTAGCTTGAGTAATAATAATTTGACGAACTGCTTTGTGTCTCAAATCCAGCATCTACTGGAAGAAGAATCATATTTTCATCATCATCGGCCGGCAACTTGTTATCGTCTAAGAATTGCTTAATGAATGATCTTATTGAGAAGTCGTAACTCTTTGTGCTACTGTTGTAACTTGCATAGAAACTGTCTTTATTATCAGGCAGTTTTACCTTGCTAAAGAATTCGTCAACTTTTGATTCTCTAATAAACAACAAGTATTTTGGCATTCCAATCTTGTTGCTGTTTTCAATTTCTGAGGCTGGGAACGAAACTTTGACACTATTAAGGACAGTAAGACCTTCAGTCTTCATCTGGTTGATTTTGCTAACAATTTCCTTTGTAGGGAATTTTATCTTAGCATTGTATCCTGCTGGTGCTTGGATAATAACTTCTCCATTAGCAATCTTATCTTCAATTGCTTTCGCGGGTTTTAGACGGATGTTATTATTTGTTATTACCTCTGGAGTCGTTCCGTAATAACTGCTTACTTTTGATATGATAGTATCTTTGTCAGCATCAGTTTTTGTATGCTTTTTGTAATAAAGGTTCAGTTGAGTGCCACCGATTTGGATAACACGTCCCCGCCCAAAACTTGTAGTAGCATATACTCCAGGGAATTTTTTTGCAAATAATTCTGGGTCTTTATACGCCTCAGGCTCAGATTTGTAAAGGTTAAACAAGTCTTTTGCCAAAGTAGTAGGGAGTTTAACGCTGATTTCCCTATAGTATATTTTTTTACCAGTATAACTGTCCTGAAGGAATAGTGTATCTTCCTGATTGAGCATTGTGAGAGCGTATGACGATGCTCCTAAAAGGTCTTTTTCAGAATAATAATCTTTTGGATCAAAGTCACTATATATAGGGTATGGTAGATTTTTGTTTAGTCGGTAAACGTTTACTCGCATAGGAGCGATAGAGTCGCCACTGTATGCTCCCATTTGCATTACCATACTCATTCGGATTGAATCAATATCGTTAACAGAAACACCAGTCGTGTCTATAACGCTAACAGGCATAAATTCTGTTACATAATCTGAGTTTAGAGTTCCGTAGTCAGGTGAGTCAATAACTCCTAAAATTTGTGTTATTGAGCGAGAATTGATTTTTGAATTGTTTACAGATTGACCTGTTATTGTGAAAGTTGAATCGACAACAAGGTGTGAATCTGCTTCGGCAATTGTCTTGCCAATATTATTGTCGTCACATGCTATAGTTGCTACTGTAACAGCAATACATAGCATTAACTTGTTAATTTTCATATATGTGTAAATTATAGAGATTCGTAGAAATCAACACATTTATCAAGAATATCCTCTCCTTCCTTGCTTTGAAGGTACGGTATATTATTTTCTTTAATAAATTCTATTAGTTCTGGTGCAACGTCTGGACAGTGAATAATAACGCCGTCAGAGTGTGCTAATGCCAATTTGGCAAGGGCGTTGAAGTCAACTGGTTTACCAGCAATTGGTTTTAGGTCTTCATCTGTAAAGCCTTCCATTCTTAATTTCTCTTCAAAGCGAGGGTCAAGGCATCCTTCAAATGATGAACCAAATAGCGAGTAAACAATCTTTGAATTTCTAAATGAAGGCTCGTCTGCATATACTTTCTTGATATATAGTGGCGCTAATGCTGAAATCCAGCCTTGGCAGTGAACTATATTAGCCTCCCATCTTAGTTTTTTGACGGTCTCGATAGTACCTCTGACAAAGAAGATGCTTCGCTCGTCGTTAGATTCTTTAAATGTAATGGTTTCAAGACCTTTGTCGGAGTTCTTTTGGAAATAGTCTTCATTATATATGAAGTAAACTTGCATCCTTATTGGTTGCAAAGTCGCTACTTTTATGATCAATTGATGGTCTGAGTCGTCAATAATCAGATTCATACCAGATAGGCGTATTACCTCATGTAATTGGTTTCGTCGCTCATTGATGCATCCGTATTTTGGCATAAATGTTCGAACTTCATAGCCTCGCTCTTGTACGCCTTGTGGTATGTCGTGTCCCATATCTGCCATTTCTGATGATGGCAAGTACGGGGTGATTTCTTGACTGATAAATAAAACCTTTCCTTTGCTCATAATAAGTCATTTTATTATGCAAAGATACTAATAATTCTTGGATAATGAAAATTTTTTCCAATTACTCTTTCTTTGAATCTGCAGTATAAATGTGGAATAATCATTAATATTAATATCTTTACATTTTTTAAGTAAATTATAATGTATATTTATGCTGTTATGATAACTGGTTGTAAATTCTGTTTCTATTCTACATTTAATTAAAAAAAGAGATTTTGGGTACAATTTCGTATATTTGGAACATTTTATTAGTCCTATTTTATTTAATTTTGCATTTGGAGAAGAATGGTTTTCTTGTTATAGATATTTTTTATGAAAAAGATTGGGTTTGATATATTCTTTTTATTTTATTTGATATTGTTTTCGTCTGTTTCTTATGGACAAGGTAAAGTGCCTTTTACTCATGTAAAAGGAGTAGTAATCGACTCATTGACTAATGAGACGTTACCTTTTGCTGCGGTTTTTCTCAAGGGTTCAAGTATGGGTATTCAGACGAATGAAAATGGGGCTTTTGAAATTAAGACTAAGGTAAATTTCATTAATCTTGAATTTTCCTTGATGGGATATCAGGCAAAGGATGTTTATGTTACAAAAGGGCAATTTAATGATATAGTCGTTAAACTCGTTCCTACTGGAGTTGCGTTGAAAGAAGTAGTTATCAAGCCTGGAAAGGAGAAGTATTCAAAAAAAAATAACCCAGCAGTTGAGTTTGTTGAGAAACTTATTGCAAGGAAAGAGCAGTCTGACCCCGAAAGACATGATTACTATACATATAACAAGTATGAAAAGATGACTTTTGCTTTAAATGATTTTTCTGAAAAACAGAAGGAGAAGTGGATATTCAAAAAGTTTAAATTTATTTTTGATTATCTGGATACTTCTGATGTTTCAGGCAAGCCTATTTTGAATGTGTCTGTCAGAGAGAAGTTGTCAAAGCAGTATTATCGTAAGCATCCGCATCGGGTTAAGGAATATGTTACAGGTATTAAAAGTGCTGGAATAGACGAAGTTTTTGATGATGAAAGTGTTCAAACTTTTTTGAATGATATTTTACAGGAGGTAGATATTTTTGAAAATAACGTAAACATACTTCAAAATAGGTTTGTCAGTCCTTTATCTCGTATAGGTACAAATTTCTATAAATATTATCTGACCGATACTATTGAGGTTGACAGTGTCAAATGTATTGAGTTGAGTTTTTCTCCATTTAATAATAGAACATTCGGTTTTCTTGGCAGAATTTATGTTCCGGAAAATGATACGTCAATGTTTGTTAAAAAGGTTAAGTTGAATGTTCCGAAAGCGATTAATTTGAATTTTGTTGAGAATATGCTTATAGAGCAGGATTTCGTTAAGTCTGCTGATGGAACAAGATTGAAGACAAAGGACGATATGACCGTTGAATTTGAGATTATTCCTTCAACACAGGGTCTTTATGCCCGCAGAACGGTTAATTACGGAGATTTCAGTTTTGAAGAACCTGAGAATCTTAAAATCTTTGATGCTGAAGCGAAAGTTGTTGAAGCCGATGATGCCAGAAAAATGCCTGAAGAATATTGGAAGGAAAATAGGTTGGCTCCTATAAAGAAAAACGAGAATGCAATTTCTCGGCTAATGGCGCAGTTGCGCGAAGTACCTGCCTTTTATTGGACAGAAAAAGTTGTTAAGGTGCTTGTCTCTGGATATATACCAACAGGTTCTGATGAAACAAGTAAGTTCGATTTTGGACCAATGAATACAACGATAAGTGGCAATACTCTTGAGGGAGTTAGGCTTAGGACTGGTGGTATGACTACTGCAAATTTAAGCAAGCGGTTGTTTGCAAAAGGATATGCTGCATACGGATTTAAGGATAAGAAGTTTAAATATGATGCTGAAATTGAGTATTCGTTCCTTGATAAGAAATATCATTCCAAGGAGTTTCCTGTTCATTCCTTGCGGTTGAGGCATCACTACGATATCTACCAGTTAGGTCAGCAGTATATGTTCACGAATATGGATAATATTTTTGTTGCTTGGAAGCGTCAGATTAATGATAAGATTATCTATCAAAGGTTAAGTGAGCTAGAGTATAAGCGTGAGCATGAGAATGGATGGTCATATAGTGTTAATCTCAATCATCAGATATTAGAGTCTTCTCGGTTTTTGCCTTTTATCGACGGATTTGGTAACTGGTATAAGGATTATCAGCAGGCGGGGCTGAAATTTACGTTGCGTTTTGCTCCTGGGGAGAAGTTTTATGATGCGCGATTCACACGTATTCCTATAAATTTGGATGCTCCTGTGTTTGTTTTAAGTCATACATTTAGCCCCAAAGGATTTCTCAACAGCAGAAATACTGTAAACAAAACAGAATTAAGCGTTCAGAAGAGATTTTGGTTCTCTGCCTTTGGTTATGCCGATATTGTCTTGAAGGGTGGAAAAGTTTGGAGTAAGGTTTCTTATCCGGATTTGTTGTTGCCTAATGCGAACCTTTCTTATACTATTCAGCCGGAATCTTATGCGTTGCTGAACGCTATGGAGTTTGTCAATGACCAATATGTTTCATGGGATATTACTTATAATGCCAATGGTGCGTTGTTTAACAGGATTCCGCTCATAAAATATATGAAGTTGCGAGAAGTTATTCAGTTCAAAGGTTTGTATGGTTCGCTGAGCGACAAGAATAATCCTGAGTTTAATAATGACTTGTTGCGTTTCCCGATGAATGCTGTCTGCATGCCGATGAAGAAATTGCCGTATATGGAAATGAGTGTTGGTTTGGATAACGTATTTAAGATATTGCGTATAGACTATGTTTGGAGATTGACGTATAGAGATACGCCAGGCGTTGATAAAAACGGCGTCAGAATAGCGTTGCACTTTACGTTCTGACAAGTTGTTGCTAAAATCTGCGATTAAAAGGATTGCGTAAACGGAAGTTTTGGTAAAAGATTTTGTATGAAGATTGTGGCATGCCATTTGAGTAGTAGCGTGCAGAATTTATTTGAGAGTGAACAATAGAAGGGTTATTGCCGTTGTTTACTGCGTTGGTCATTTTATTCATAATTTCGTATTTGTTTCCATATTCTGCTTGTGGTTGTCGTAGAATATGGGAAACTACGCTTTCTATCATATTTGGATATATAATATATGTTTTGTCAGAATTGTAATGTATCTTTTTAAGTTCACAGTTTCCGTAGAATACAATTACAGAGAAAATAGGAATATTAGGGTTCTCTTTAAGGCAAGATTGTATTGCGTTTATATGTCCTGAATTTTGCATTATAGGATTGTAAAAACGGTGTTTTTCTTTACCGTAGGATAATACTTGTGTCCAATATTTTTGATTTTCGTTACCAAAAATCCAGCCTGAAAAGTCTTTTATTTCAAAGATAATTAAACCAGATCTTGTTGCAACAGCTAAGTCTATTTGTGTATATTCTCCGTTAGGTTTAGCGATATATAAATCATGAAAAATAGATCGAGGGTCTATTCCTGCCTTGATTATTTTGTAAATAGCCTTGCGTTCAGAGCTTTCTCCTCTTTGTATGGTTGTAACTTGTGTTATTTGTTTGTATTCATCTATTTTTAAGTATGTAAAATAGGCAAGACATGCTACGATACATGTTAAAAGGATTATAGTAAAGGCTATCATATTGGAGAGTTTAAAAGGTATTTAAATTTAAAGAGGCTGAATCTTCACTTATAAAAGATTCAGCCTCGCATTGTTTCTTTTCAAGAATTAAAATTATCCTCCGAAATTGTCGTACATGATACTTTCTGGTTCAACGCCGAGGCTGTCGAGCATTTTGACTACGGCAGCACTCATCGGGCCAGGACCGCACATATAATATTCAATATCTTCCGGTGCTTCGTGGTTCTTAAGATATGTTTCATACATAACCTGGTGGATGAATCCTGGTGTGTATTTAACCCCTGCTGCATCAGCGGCTGGGTCTGGACTGTCAAGCGCCAAGTGGAATGAGAAGTTCGGGAAGTCCTTTTCTATCTGCAAGAAATCTTCAAGATAGAACACTTCGTTTAACGCACGCGCTCCGTAGAAGTATGACATCTTTCTGTCTGTAGTCTTGAGAGTCTTTGTCATGTGCATGATTTGAGCTCTTAGAGGAGCCATGCCAGCACCGCCACCTACCCAAATCATTTCTTTCTTTGAATCGAAAATAGGGTGGAAGTCTCCGTAAGGACCGCTCATAATAACTTTATCTCCAGGTTTTAGCGTAAAGATATATGAAGAAGCGATACCTGGCATAACGTCTTGGAAACCGACTTGTGGCTTCGGTTTGAATGGAGGCGTTGCAATTCTGACAGTCAGCATAATGCGGTCGCCTTCAGCCGGATAGTTGGCCATTGAGTAAGCGCGGATAGTCTCTTCGTCGTTTTTGCATTTAAGACCGAACAGACCAAATTTTTCCCATGCAGGCAGGTAGGCGTCACCGATAAGAGATTTATCGATATCCTTATCATAGTCCATTTCGTATTTAGGAATTTTGATTTGAGCGTAGGAGCCAGGGATGAAGTCCATGTGCTCACCTTTAGGAAGGGCAACAATAAATTCTTTAATGAATGTTGCAACGTTTTTGTTTGAAATAACTTCGCATTCCCATTCCTTAACGCCGAGAACAGATTCAGGAACGGCAATTTTCATATCGTTTTTAACCTTAACTTGGCAGCCCAAGTGCCAGCCGTTAAGCATTTCTTTTCTTGTCAAGTGTACCTTTTCTGTAGGTAGAGCATCACCTCCGCCTTCAACTATTCTCACACGGCATTGACCGCAACTGCCACCGCCGCCACATGCTGAAGGAAGGAAAATCTTCTCATTAGCAAGAGTGTTTAGCAGGTTTCCCCCAGAAGGCACGTTTAGTTCGTCTTTATCGTTGATAGTAATCTTGACATTGCCTGAGGGAACAAGATATTTCTTTGCTATAAGCAAGACGATGACAAGAATCATGGCAAGCACGAAGAATAGCAGCGTGCCCACCAGAATAGTCATATTTGATATTGTTAGTAAAGCCATAACTTTTTAGATTTTAATACCGAGGAAACTCATAAACGCGATTCCCATAAGACCTGTGATGATAAAAGTGATGCCAATTCCGCGTAGTGGTTTCGGAACGTTTGAGTATGCCAGTCTTTCACGGATTGCAGCGAGGCATACAATTGCGAGAAGCCAACCTATACCAGAGCCGGCACCGTAAACAACGGCTGTCCCAACAGAACCGAGGTCACGTTGCTGCATGAAAAGCGAGCACCCGAGGATAGCACAGTTAACGGCAATTAGCGGTAGGAATATCCCGAGAGAGGCGTAAAGGCTAGGTGAAAACTTTTCTACTGCCATTTCAACAAGTTGTGTTGCTGAAGCAATTACTGCAATAAACAGAATCAAACTCAAGAAACTCAAGTCTATTTCACCAAATTCAGGACCTAACCATGCTAATGCTCCCGGTTTGAGGAAATAAGTCTCAAGCAGGTAGTCGATAGGCAAGGTTATAATTAGCATAAATGTAACGGCAACGCCCAAGCCTAATGCCGTCTTGACATTTTTAGAAACGGCGAGGTATGAACACATTCCAAGGAAATATGCAAATACCATGTTGTCGATAAAAATCGAGCGTACAAATAAATTTAAACTTTCCATAATTCCTTAGTGTTAGTTCTTTTCTTGTAAATCCTTGTTTTTTGCCCTGTGTGCCCAGATAATGCAAGCAGCGGTTATAAGAGCCATAGGAGGCAGAATCATCAAACCGTTATTCTCGTATCCGGCATCGTAAAATGCTTGTGGGATAATTTGGTAACCGAGCAGTGTCCCAGAGCCGAATAGTTCGCGGATAGTTGCAATTATGACAAGGATAATGGAGTAACCTATACCATTGCCAATTCCGTCAAGAAATGATGGCCAAGGCTTGTTTGCAAGGGCAAATGCTTCAAGGCGACCCATCAGAATACAGTTTGTAATAATCAGTCCGATAAACACCGATAACTGTTTGCTAACTTCATAGTTGTAAGCCTTTAGAACTTGGTCAACGATAATAACCAATGCGGCAACAACAACGAGTTGCACAATGATACGGATGCTGTTTGGAATAGTGTTTCTAATTAAAGAAATAATTACGTTCGAGAAAGCAAGAACGGCAGTAACAGAGATTCCCATTACTAAAGCCGGTTCAAGTTTTGCTGTAACCGCCAAGGCAGAGCAAATACCTAATATCTGAACGATTACAGGATTGTTCTTTGATAGAGGGTTGAACAAAACCGTTTTATCTTTTTTACTAAGCATTGGTCTTAATTTTTAGAGGTTTGCAAATTTTTTAAGAAAGTGTCATAACTTGACAAGCAAGACTTCAACATTGATTGAACGCCCTGGCTTGTAATCGTTCCGCCTGTTATAGCATCAACATAATCTTCGCCCGCCAGTGGCTTCTGACCCTTTTTAAGGACTGATACAGATTTGAACTCGTTCTCTTTATATAAATGCTTGTCCCTAAATTGGTCAGAGAAATCAGTTTTGGCTATTTCTGCACCCAATCCGGGAGTTTCACCCTGGTGTGAGAAAAATGCCCCATAAATTGTGCTACCGTCGCTGTTTACAGAAACGTATCCCCAAATAGGTCCCCATAAACCGGCACCATAAATTGGTAGGATATATTTTGTTTCTCCGTCTATAGAGCATACAAAAACAGGAAGTTGGCGTTCTTCTGCCGGCTTCTTAACTTCTCCAGCAATATTTACTGCAAAGGCATCGCCTTTTGACTTTTCTCCTTTTGAGTTTATTATATAAGAATCAGTGATGTATTTGTCGTAAAGTTCAATAGCATTTTCCTTGTTTGAGGTTATGCGGATTGAGTTTAGCATTTGCTGCATCTTGTCGATTCTGATATTTTCTTGCTGTTGAGGTTTCAATGCGAGAGAAACCCATGCTAAAACTGCTCCAACAATACATACAAGTACTGCTATATATATTAATGTATATGTATTTCCTTGTTTGTTCATAATTTATGAGTTTTTAGTTCGTCGCATTCTGCGACGAACGTTTGTTTCGATAACACAGTAATCAATAAGAGGAGCAAAAGCGTTCATGAGAAGAACTGCCAGCATGGCTCCTTCCGGATATCCGCTATTGTAAACGCGGATAAGGATAGCAAGAACTCCAACCAAGAAACCGTATATATACTTACCAGTATTGGTATGTGCTGCTGTTACTGGGTCTGTTGCCATGAAAACTGCCGCAAAAGCAAATCCACCTAAGCAAATATGTTGCAGCGGGTCAAGACCAGAACCTGGAAATGTTGCGCTTGGGAACATGTTGGTAATCCATGCCATGACAAGTCCTCCAGCAAATACCGAAAACATTACTCGCCAGTTTGCTACGCCTGTAACAAGAAGTATAAGGCCTCCAACTAAGATGAATAGGGTAGAGGTTTCACCGATAGAGCCAGGAATTAAACCTAAAAATGCATCCCATATAGATATAGGATCCCCAATTATATTAGTCAATTCAAAATTTCCAGAAGATGTTGCAATCTGTCCAAGAGGAGTTGCTCCAGAAAAACCGTCAACAACTTTTCCTGCTCCAAGTCCGAAGATGGAGTCTTGTGCAATGAAGACGCTGTCGCCAGACATCTTTGACGGATATGCAAAGAAGAGGAATGCTCTGGTTGATAATGCAACGTTGAAGATATTCATGCCTGTACCTCCGAAAACCTCCTTAACAAAAATCACAGAGAAAGCAGTTGCAACGGCTATCATCCAGATTGGGGTTTCAACAGGGCAAATCATAGGAATCAGAATTCCTGACACAAGAAAACCTTCCTGAATTTCATGTCCTTTTATTTGTGCTGCGGCAAACTCAATGCCGAGACCAACAACGTATGCTGTTATAATTTTGGGCAAAACTGCAAGAAAGCCATATAAGAATGATTCGAGCATTGGTGGCGTTACCCCTATTGAAAGGTATCGCTGGTAGCCAACGTTGTACATTCCGAAAATCAAAGCAGGTAGCAATGCGAGAACAACGATAATCATTGTTCGTTTTGAGTCGTTGCTATCGTGAATGTGAACACCCGACTGAGATGTTGTGTCTGGGGTAAATAAAAATGACGCAAAGCCGTCATAAACCGATTTGAAGGATGATAGTTTCCCTCCCGGTTCAAATAATGGCTTTAAATTGTCTATCTGTTTTTTTAGTTTTAGTTTCACGAGTAAAAGTTTTTAATTCATTTCCTTTCGTAAATAATCCAATCCTTCTCTAACAATTTTCTGAAGTTCCAGTTTGGAAGTGTCGATAAATTCGCAAAGGGCAAAATCTTCTGGTGCAACTTCATAAATTCCAAGTTGCTCCATTTTTTCAATGTCACGAGCAAGAATCGCTTTAATCAGAAATTCCGCGTATATATCCATAGGAAAAACGCTGTCATACTCGCCAGCCATGATGATTGCTCGCTCTCCTCCATTTATCTTTGCGTCAAAGTGGAAACGCTTTTCGTTGCCTTGTAGCCATGAGAAGAAACATCTGCTGAAACTGTATTTCTTAGTGCTCAGTGAAGCCCATCCCATAAATTCAGCAGGGTTGCTGTCTTCTGGAATTGCTGTAATTTGCCTGAAAGGATAGTGTAGAAAAGAGTCATTGCTTACCTTTATGCCGGTAAGTACATTACCGGAGATTATTCTGGCGTTTTCACAGTCTGTCAAATTCCCTTTTGTAAAGTCTGAAATCTTTTGTCCTTCTATTGCTGAAAGGATTTGAGGCTTGCTGATGCTTTCGCCAGTTACTGCAACAGTGCAAGAGAAATCGAGTTTGCCTGTATTGAAAAGATGTCCGATTTTAGTAACAGTGTCTCCGGAAAGGCACCAAACTGTTTCGCCTTTATTAACGGGGGAAATTTTTTCTATCTGGATACTTAAATTACCAGCAGGGTGTGGACCACTTATTATATGGGTCGTTGAAAAATTGGTTTCAATCACATTTTCTTGTCGGCAGGATATGTGAACCGTGCCGTTTGTAAGTTTTGACAATATTTCAACACCTTTTATGAAATTCTTATTGTTATGGCAAATATCAGCAGTAGCCAATGGGGCAGAGTCAAAAGCAGTGATAAAAATATCGCGAGGCTCTTTCCCGCTTTCTGGAATAATGTCGTATGGTCTTTGTCTCATTCTTGTCCATAGACCAGACTGTTTTAATAGTTTGATGATAGCATCTTTTGCTAATTCATGAGTTTTAAAAGAAAGAGGCTCATTGCTGCCTTGTGCAGTGATTTCGATTCGCTCAATTTTACGACGTTCACCTCGCACTACACGTGCTATTTTTCCGCATATAGGGGAAACGATGGCTATGTCGTTGTCGGATTTATCGAAAAGAATAGTTTCTCCTGCTTTGACCAAGTCACCTTCTTTCTTAGCCAATTTTGGAGTAAATCCTGGATAATCGCTTGGGTAAACGGCAAATGCAGGTGAAGGATTTACGATATTGGCTATGTCGCTGGTGGCTTCGCCTATGAGTTTTAGGTCGAGTCCTTTCTTGATTTTTATCAAGTGTGACATGTCTAATTATATTTTAACCTATAAATGATATAAATAGTTTATTCGCCAAAATTAGTAAAAAATCCCCAACAAATGCACCCTTTGCAGTAAAAGTTTTTTATAAAGGAAAAGAGAATGTAAATAAAATCAAAATTAGGTAGAAAAACGACAAAAAATTAGTTGATATTATTGGATAATTAAAATAAATATGATATTTTTGCCCCTAATTTAAGAGCGGGTGCACCTTTATGCGTCTTGAAAACGACAGTTGTTGCAAAAGAATGCTAAAAAGCGGACCTATGCATACAAAAATAAATGTGTTCTGCGTTATATTGAGAAGAAAAAACTAAAACTTATTTATTAACTAATTATTTATTAAAAAATCAAATTTAATTATGGAAGCTCAAAAGCCTAACAACCCTAAAGCCACTTCGGCTAAAAAAACAACAAAGAAGGGTGGATTGAATTCACTATTAGTAATCGTACTATGCTTCATTGTATCAGTATTGTTCTATATGTTTGTTCTTGGTGCACCTGAAAACTATGAAAACGGTCACCCAATTAACTTGATGGGTACAATTCACGAAGGTGGTTTCGTTGTGCCTATTATTCAAGGTCTTTTGATTCTCGTTGTTGTTTTGTCAGTAGAACGTTTTATCGCTCTTCGCAAAGCAAGAGGCTCTAAGGGTGTTGACAAATTTGTTAAGGATCTTAAGGTTGCTCTTGAAAAGGATAACCTTTCAGAGGCAAAATCTCTTTGCACAAAGCAAGGTGGTGCTATCGGTAATGCAGTTCTTAGCGCAGTAGAAAAATATGCAGAAATGTCAAATATGAGCGACGCTGCAGTTTCTGCTCTTAAAAAAGAAGACCGCGTTCTTGCTATCCGCAACGCTCTTGACGAACAAATCAATATGGAAATGCCTACATTGCAACAAAATATGGCTATCATCTTTACTAACACTACTCTTGGTACTCTTATGGGTCTATTCGGTACTGTGCTTGGTATGATTAAGTCATTCTCTGCTTTGTCTGCATCTGGTGCTCCTGACTCTGCTGCACTTTCTACTGGTATTTCTGAAGCCCTTGTAAATACTGCTTCTGGTATTGCAACTGGTGCTCTTGCCGTTATTTCTTACAACTACTTCAGCGCTCAAATCGACGACATCACTTACAAAATGAACGAAGCAGGTGCCGTTATCGTTGCTGTTTACGAAGCTAAGAACTAATTTGTATTAAATTGTTGAAATTATTTAAAGTAACAACGAAATGGGAAAAGTAGAAGTAAAAAAGAAAAGTCCGTTCATCGATATGACCGCGATGAGTGACGTAACTGTACTTTTGCTTACCTTCTTCATGTTGACTTCCACATTCCTTCAAAAAGAACCAACAACAGTAATCACACCGTCTTCAGTTTCTGAAGAAAAGGTGCCAGAACAAAACTTGATTACGGTTCTTGTTAACCCTGAAGGCAAAGTTTTTATTTCTCTTGCCGGTGACAGGGACTCAACTTTCTCAAGCGAAAAAATGCGCGTAGAGTTGGTTAAGAGTGTGGTTAGCGAATACAATAAAGTTCACCCGAATGCAAAATTGCAACTTACACAAAAGCAAGTTGACAACTTTGGTTCTACTTATATGTTCGGTTTGCCGATTAAACTGCTACCGCAGTGGTTGGATTTGACACAAGAGCAACGTGACGAATTCATTGACCCGAACAAGAATAAGGAAACTGCAGGTATTCCTATCGATATGAATGAAGATTTAAGCAAACCTAATGACTTCCAAATTTGGATGAGAGCTGCTTACAATCTATCTAATGATAATTTGCAAGGTGCTATCAAAGACGGTAAGGGTATTGCCATAAAGGCTGACCAAACCACTCCTTATTCTGTAGTACAAGTAGTTATGGATAATCTCCAAACTATGAAGATGAATAAGTTTACTTTGATGACTGCTTTAAAAACTGAAGGAGAGTAATTATGTCAAAGAAAGCAAAAAAATATCAGAAAGAGAAAGACGTTCGCGTTGACTTCACCCCTATGGTGGATATGAACATGCTTTTGATTACTTTCTTTATGCTTTGTACAACTATGATCAAGTCGCAAACTTTGCAAATCAGTTTGCCATCAAATGAAAAAGTAGAAAAGCAAGAGCAAAATAAAGTTAAGCAGTCTGAGGCTATTACAATTATTCTTGATAGCGAACTTAATAAAGATGGTGTGCCTACAAAGGACTTCGTTTACTATTATGAAGGTATTCCTAATATTGAAGATGCCAACAAAGACGGTATTATCGATAATAACAATATGCAGGAGATTCAATTCCTTCCTAATGCAAACGGTAAGGCTCAAGGCATTCGTGCTGTCCTTCGCGATCGCAACAAACAAGTTGTGAAAAAAATTGACGAATTGAAAGCACGTTGGAAAAGTAAAGAGATCACCGATGAGCAATATCAAGCTCAGGCGAAATCTATCCGTGGAGACTCTACTCTTAAGCGTCCGGTAGTTATTATTAAGGCTACTCCGAATGCAAGTTATGCGAGTCTTGTTACTGCACTTGATGAAATGCAAATCAACAATATCAGCCGTTATCAGATTGATCGTATCAATGGTACTGACTCTGCTATGATGTCTGAGTTCTTGAAAGCACGTGTTAAATAAGTGGATGTGGGTCGATATTAATTGGAAATATTAAAATCAGAAAGGAATTTAATTATGGCAAAGAATGTAGATCTTACATCAAAAGCATGGTGCGATGTTGTATTTGCAGCGAGAAATAAAGACTTTGGTGCATACCAGTTACGTCTTGATTCAAAACCTCGTCACCTAAAGGCATTTATCATAACTTTGATTTCTGTTGTTGCTATTATGATTATTGCTCTTTCTTATTTGAAAGTAAGTCAAATCATAGCAGAAAAGCAGATCAAAGACCAGGCTGCTCAGGAATTGGTTGCAGTTGACTTGTCGGCTGAAGAAGATACTGAAGAACCTGAAGAAGTTGAGGCTAAACTTGAAATGCCTGAAGAGCAAGCTCTTCCTGAAGAAATTCTTAATACTGTTAAGGTAACAGAACTCCTTATTGCTCCAGACGAAGAAGTTAAGGCTGAGGATGAAATCAAGAGCCAGGATGAGTTGAAAGAAACTCAAACTGCATTTGGTCAAACTGACTTTGATAAAGGTACTGATGACCGTAATGTTGTTCGCGAACACAAGCAAGAAATCATCGTTGAGAAAAAGGTTGAGGTAGAGCCTGAAAAGGTGTTTACTGCTGTAGAGCAAATGCCTCAATTCCCTGGTGGTGATGCTGAATTGATGAAGTTCTTGTCAAAGAACATCAAGTATCCGACAATGGCAATGGAAAACAATATCCAAGGTCGTGTAATTGTTCAATTCGTCGTTACTAAAACAGGTGCTATCGGTGAAGTTAAAGTTGTAAGAAGCGTTGACCGCGACCTTGACCGTGAAGCTGTACGTGTTTGTAAATCTCTTCCGAAATTTACTCCGGGTAAGATGAACGGACAGGCTGTTAACGTTTGGTACACTCTTCCTGTAAGTTTTAAACTTCAAGGTGTTAACTAATCTGTTTATTCAGATATTAGAAAAAGATGCATCTTTTGATGCATCTTTTTCTTTTTGTACATTTGATTATTATAACTACAAATTTTGTATTTTGTTGAACCAATGCTACAATTATGAAAATAGAGAAACATCCCTTTCAGCCCTATATTTCTCCGCATGCTAAGGTCCTTTTTCTTGGGACTTTTCCTCCCCAACAGAAGAGGTGGTCTATGGATTTCTATTATCCGAATTGGACTAATGACTTTTGGAGGATAATGGGCTTGTTGTTTTATGATGACAAAGATTATTTTTGTATTCGTGATGAGAAAACTTTTGATTTGGTCAAGATAAAAGATTTTCTGGATTCACGAGGCATAGCTCTGTCTGATACTGCGAAGGAGGTGATAAGGTTAAAGGATAACGCTTCTGATAAGTTCTTGGAAATAGTAACGCCTTTAGATTTGGACTTTTTCTTCAATGAATGTCCGGAATTGGTTATGTTAGTCACTACAGGGGAAAAAGCTGCAAGTGTTATTTCGTCAATTACAGAATCAGCCTTGCCTTCAATGGGGGAGTGTTTTAACGTCATTTATAAGGGTAGGGAATTTAAGCATTTTAGAATGCCATCAACTTCGCGAGCATATCCTCTTGCCCTGAATCAAAAGGCAGAATATTATGAGAAGGTTTTCAAAAATCTATGACCTGTATATTTTCTGTGATTCATAATAATTTAAAGTCTTATTTATTTGTGTTTGCCCTCGCCTTGCACTATCTTTGTATAAGATAGGCTATGGCTATCAATCATTTTGATTTGTAGCCTAAATGGCTTAATATATTTTTTGAAGCAATTGTTTTTATTTATGGATATTACATCATTATTTTTATGGGTAGAAGCCCATTTGAATTATTTTTGGATAACAGTTTTGATGGCTGTTGAGAGTAGTTTCATTCCTTTCCCGTCAGAAGTAGTTGTTCCTCCGGCTGCATATTTTGCATCTACTCCGGGCTCTAATCTTAATATTTACCTTGTTGTCGTTTTTGCTACTTTAGGTGCAATAATTGGTGCTTTGGTAAATTATTATTTGGCTGTCTGGATTGGAAGACCTTTGGTGTACAAGTTTGCAAATAGTCGCTTTGGTCACATGTGTCTTATTAACGAGGACAAAGTAATTAAAGCAGAGCAATATTTTGACAGGCATGGTGCGGTTTCTACCTTCATTGGCCGTTTGATTCCAGCTGTCCGTCAGTTGATTTCAATACCAGCGGGTTTGGCAAGAATGAATCTGGGCAAGTTTGTGTTATATACAAGCTTAGGTGCTGGTATTTGGAATGCTGTTCTTGCAGCGTTGGGATTTTGGTTGAGTACATTTGTTCCTAGAGAAGATCTTATCAAAAATATTGAGCATTATAATCAGTATTTGACATGGTTTGGCTACGGAATCGGCGTAGTTGTCATTATGTTTATTTTATATCACGCTTTAAAAAAGAAAAAATAATGAAAGTATCACCTTCTCTGTTATCTGCAGATTTTTGCAACCTTTCCAATGATATCGAAATGATAAATGCCAGCGAGGCAGATTACCTGCATCTTGATATAATGGATGGCGTTTTTGTGCCTAATATTTCGTTCGGATTCCCTGTTGTCAAGAATTTGAAGAATATATGCACCAAGCCTCTTGATGTTCATTTGATGATTGTAGAGCCGCAGAAATTCATTAAAGAGGTAAAAGGTATTGGTGCTGAATTTATGAATGTCCATTATGAAGCGTGCACTCACCTTTCTCGAGTTGTCCAGCAAATTAAAGAGTCTGGTATGAAAGCAGGGGTTACGATTAATCCAGCAACTCCTGTTTGTGTACTTGAGGATATTATCGCGGAAATTGATTTAGCGTTGATAATGTCGGTCAATCCTGGTTTTGGTGGACAGAAATTCATTGACAATTCGGTTAAAAAAGTACGTCAGTTGAGAGAACTTGTTGACCGTTCTAATTCAAAAGCATTAATTGAAGTAGATGGGGGGGTTAACGATGTTACAGGCAAAATGCTAAAAGAAGCCGGTGCAGATATTCTGGTTGCTGGCAACTATGTCTTTGGGGCAGAGAATCCCTTAGAGAAAATTTCTGCATTAAAGAACTTATAGTATAATCTATTGTATAGTGGGAGTTATGGACGGACAAGAAAGTTTTGATGTTTCTATGCATTGGGAGCGGTTGATATGCAGTAAGCGTCTTGGTTTAGAGCGTTACCGCAGTTCATCGGTTCAGACGCGTAGCGATTTCCAGCGAGATTTTGACCGGTTGGTCTTTTCATCACCTTTCCGACGCATGCAGAATAAGACGCAGGTATTTCCTTTACCTGGCAGTATCTTCGTCCATAACCGACTGACTCATAGTCTTGAAGTTTCCAGTGTTGGTAAGTCGTTGGCAAATGAGGTGCAATTAATGCTTATGCCAAAGTATGCAGGAGTAGAGGCTGGAAACAAGTTGTCACACATAGTTGAAATTGTTGGAGCAGCATGTTTGGCTCATGACATGGGAAATCCTCCTTTTGGTCATTCTGGCGAAAGAACTATTGCTACCTATTTTTCGGAAGGAAATGGTTTGGCTGTTAAACCGTTGCTTTCAGAAGAAGAATGGAGTGATTTGGTTAATTTTGATGGAAATGCCAATTCATTCCGTCTTCTTGCTCATCAGTTCCGAGGCCGTCGTGAAGGAGGGTTGGCGATGACTTATTCAACGCTTGCTTCAATTGTAAAATATCCCTATGTATCATCTAAATCGGTAAAGAAAGGCAAGTTCGGTTTCTTTACTTCTGAAGTCGATTGTTTTGAGATGGTAGCAAGAGAGTTGGGGATCATAAAAAAATCGGAGCATGTGTATGCTCGTCATCCGTTGGTATATTTGATGGAGGCTGCGGATGATATCTGTTATCAGATAATGGATATTGAAGATGCTCATAAGTTGAAAATTTTGGACTGTGCAACTGTTATTTCTCTATTTATGGATTATTTTCCAGATGATAGAAAGGAGAAAATGCAGCGTGTTGTTGATATGAATGAAGATGACAACGAAAAGGTTGCATATTTGCGTTCCTGTGTGATTGGAGAGCTTGTTTCAGAATGTGCGAGAGTATTTGTTGATAATGAAGATAAGATTCTACGTGGAGAGTTTGAAGGTTGTCTTATTGAACATATTTCAGATATTCCAAATAATGGGTATGAGAAATGCTCTGAAACAGCATGGAATAAAATTTATAATTCGTCAGATGTTGTTGATATTGAATTGGCTGGTAATCAAATTATAACATTTCTTCTTGATAGGCTTATGGACGCAGTGCTTAATCCTGATAAGAATTATTCACGATTGCTTTTGAGTAGGATTCCACATCAGTATGATACAGCAGCACCTACAATATATGGAAAAATTCAGTCAGTATTAGACCATATTTCAGGGATGACGGATGTATATGCTCTTGACTTGTTTAGAAAACTTAATGGATTAAGCCTGCCGGCTGTTTAGAATATTTTGTTTATGAAAAATTATATAGTATCGCTTATTGCAGTTTTTGCAACATTTTTGCTTTCTTCGTACACAGTAGAAGAAATTCCCAACGTTCATATTAAGGATAAAACCCAGTATGTCACCAATCCAGATAACTTAATAAGTCAGCAAACCGTTGCGGGATTAAATAATATTATTTCTAATGTTTGGCAAACAACATCAGCGGAAATGGTTGTTGTTATAGTAAAGACTATTGGAAATGAGGAGATTAATGATTTTGCAACAAGATTATATGAACATTGGGGTATAGGCAAAAAAGACAAAAGTAATGGTGTGCTTATTTTTGTAGTGGATGATCAGCGACAGGCTGTTATTCGCACTGGTTATGGCACGGAAGGGCTTTTGCCTGATGTTATATGCGGGCGAATTATTCGTAACTTAATGGCACCCGAATTTAAAAAGGGCAACTATGACCAGGGGTTGCTTAATGCTGTTACATATATGCATAAAATCTTGACAACTCCGGGTGCTATTGATGAGTTGAAGTCAAATTATAAAAACGATAGACCGCAGAAGAAAGGTGGAGTTAGCAATATCGTTTTCCTCGCAATGCTTGTCTGTGGCGGTTTGTCGGCTATTTTGCTAATGGTGGTAATTAATACGGCGATAAATAACCGCAAGAAGAATTATTTTGAAAAATATATAGCGATTAAGCCATATTGGTTACCGTCATTGATTCTCGGTTTCCTTTCTGTTGGAGTAGGATTTATTGTAACGGCAGTAATTTGGTTAATGTTAAATAGTTACAGAAACCACAAGCGCAAGTGTCCTAACTGTGACGGTAAAATGAGAAAACTATCTGAAGAAGAGGATAATATGTATCTTAAACCGGCACAAGATTTGGAAGAGAAATTGAAGTCTGTTGACTATGATGTTTGGCTGTGTGAAACATGTGGAGAAACGGATATTTACCCGTTTGTAAATAAGGATTCAGCATATAAAGAGTGCCCACGATGCCATGCAATGGCATTGTATTGTGTTTGTGACAGAGTTATGGTTCAGCCAAATTCTTACAGACAAGGTGTGGGTGTCAGAACATTTAAATGCCTGAATTGTGGTGATGAGAATAATATAAACTATAATATAGAAAAAACAGCAGATCCAACAGGAGCAATTGTTGCAGGAACTATCCTCGGAAGCCTTGGAGGAAGAGGCGGAGGTGGCTCGTTTGGAGGTGGCTCGTTTGGAGGCGGTATGACTGGAGGCGGCGGTGCTTCTGGAGGCTGGTAATAAATCTTAAAAATGTATAATCCAAAACCATTAGATACAGATAGTATAATCCTTTCTCCAGAATTGAAAGAACTGGTAGAGGTGTTGGCTAAGAATGTCCATGAAGTGTGGGCTGAAAGTAGAATTAGACAGGGGTGGAAATATGGAAAAGATAGGGATGATAATAATAAATTACACCCTTGTCTGGTCCCGTATGAGAAATTGTCGGAAATAGAGAAAGATTATGACCGCAACACGGCGATGCAAACTCTAAGAGTTATAGGAAAACTTGGCTTTAAGATAGTCAAAGACAAATGATATTAGCGTATGAAAAATTTTAGCAACTTTAAACTATTTGCAATACGCAGTTTTTCAAAAGGTGGCAGTAATCAGATTTGGGTATTGCTGCTGGTTGATGTTTTTATTCTTCTGATTTTCTTATTGTTGGCGTTACTTTTGGGTAAACAAACGGGAGTCGGAATTATTGAAACACTTCAGCAGAATATCTATTATCTTTTGAACTTACTTTTGGATCCGGGTAATATAACTGAAATATCAGAAGAAGCATCAGGCAATAACCCGTTGTTTTCAAGACCAGGTGCTATGATTGTAACTATTGTGGGAATGGTTCTTTTTGGAGGATTACTTATTTCTGTTATATGTAACTTCCTTGAAAGGCAGGTGGAGAGGTATCGTAATGGTTATAATACCTTTAAATTAAGCAATCATATTGTTATCATAGGTTATAGTGAGGTAACAATTTCTTTAATAAAGACATTGTTTAATAACCCTAAAAAGAATTTTAGTTATATCTTATTGCAAACGATGTGTCCTGCGGAAGAGGTAAGGAGAATGATTTATGCAAATTTAAACCGAGAAATTGAGAAAAAAATTATTGTCAAACATGGGCAACTTGATATAGTCGAAGATGTTGATAGTCTTTATATTCAAAATGCTGAAAGTGTTTATATTGTAGGCGACGATAATGAAGAAAATCATGATTCTGCGAATATTGCGTGCGTTGGTATTGTTAGCAACATTATAAAAAATAAAAGTTGTATTGCAAAACCATTACCATGTACTGTACTCTTTGAGAATTTATCAACCTTTACACCGTTCCAAGTGATGGATGTTACAAAAGAATGGCGAGAAAGTATAGATTTTCGGCCTATGAACTTATGTGATGAATGGGCAAAAAGAGTTGTTGTTGATTCTTTTTATTATGGTTCTGATGGTAATAAGGTTAATTTACCGAAATTAGACAGAGAACCAATTGCTTATGAATCAGATAAATTTGTTCATCTTGTTATCGTCGGTATGAATAAGATGGGTATAGCACTGGCTGTTCAGGCTGCTCACACTCTGCATTTCCCAAATTTTGTTAGAGATAAATCAAAGAAAACGAGAATAACATTTATTGATGTTAATGTTGAGGAGGAGATAGACTTCTTTACAGGTCGATATTCTGGGATTTTTGATATCAGTACTTATTTTGCAGACTTAGAAGAAAGGGGAGAGTCTGCTTTTACGACAGGTAAATTAGATAATTATAAGTATTCTGACTTTTTGGATATTGAATTTCATTTTGTGAAAGGCAGAATAGAATCTCAATATATTCGAGGTTTGCTTGATGAATGGGCCACGGACAATAGTCAGATTTTATCCGTTGCTGTGTGTTTTGGAAACCAAAGCAAGTCATTGGCTTCTGCCTTATATCTTCCAGATAGCATATACATTAATGAAATACCTGTATTTGTAAGGCAAAAAACATCAGATGAACTGTTGTCGGTACTTAATAGAAAGCAATGTGACGAATATGTTAAATTTTCAAACATTTATCCTTTTGGCATGTTGTCAAATTGCTATCGTCTTAATGTAGAGAATTTTGAAATAGCAAAGGTTGTTAATTACGCATATGATTGCTACATGAAAGGCATAGATGTTGGTAGCATTGAATTAAACAAAGATATTATTAATGATAGTTGGCAAAACCTAAGTCAAGCACATAAGTGGTCAAATCTTTACCATGCACTAAGTTGGAATGTTAAGTTAAGGTCATTTAATATAGATTTTAGAAATCATATAGAAGATAAAGATGCAGTAGTCCTTTCGAAAGTAGAGCATAATAGATGGAATATGGAGAAACTTCTTCTTGGTTATCGTACTCCAAATAAAGAAGAATTGGAGATGTTTGCTCATGATGAAAGTAGAATAGCATATTACAAGCGAATTTTTTATGTACATAATTGCATTATGCCGTATGAAGCTCTTGCAAATAATGATAAAGAAAAAGATTTATACTTGACAAAAGTTATAAGTCGGTTTGTTAAAGAAAAAGACTATTAGTGTTATGGGATACGATATATTTATAAGTTATAGGCGTAAAGGCGGTCATGAAACAGCAAAGCATATTTATGATTTGCTGCTTCATGATGGTTATTCTGTTAGTTTTGATATCGACACGCTTCGCAATGGGCTGTGGACAACAGAATTGGAAGCAAGAATATCCGAATGCAAGGATTTTATTATAATCCTGAATAAAGGCGTATTTGACAGAACGCTCGACGAGTCTGTATCTTTTGAAGATGACTGGTTGCGTCGCGAACTTGCGCGTGCAATATCTCTTAAAAAGAATATAATTCCAGTTATGTTGTCAGACTTTGAAGGCTTCCCAAAGAACCTTCCTGAAGATGTAAAACTGATATCAAAAATTAATAGTCCAAAATATGACGGCTATTATTTTGATGCATTTTATGACAGGCTAAAGTCGAAATTCCTCATATCAAAACCGAGTGTGGAAAAAGCGGGTAGTAAGTTGTGCTGTTTGAAGTTGCGTACTGATGCTCCTTGCTCCATTTTTGTTGACGAAGTGGAAAGATGCCCTTTGGAGCCGGGTAAATTGGCAAAGTTGCAATTGTCGCAAGGAACGTATGTGCTTAAATTCGTAGATAAGGATTTTCCACTTAATTCTTATGAGGTTACAGTAGAAGTAGTTAATGATTATGAAAAACTGCTTTACATAACTCTTAGTGGTAGTCGTCCAAAAGCTACGCCTCCACCAATAGGAGGAAAGAATTACCGAGGCTTGCAGGTAGCGCCGAAATTTGAAAAAAAGAAGAAAAGTAGTAATTCCATAAAAGTTGTTTTGATTGTCTTAGGTTGGATTGTTGCTTCAATTATTGTTACAGCATTTATGATAGGGGCAATAGAAGGCTTGTTTGGTGGAAATGAAACATCGGAAGAGGAATTGAAGTTGGAGCCATATTATGATTCCGAAAGTAAGTTGTGGGGCTACAAGGATCAGAATGGAGACGTTCATATTGTTCCTCAATTTCAAGATGCAAGCACTTTCGGTGAGGATACATTTGCTATTGTAGAGAAAGGCGGTATTTCATACAAATTGGGCATTAGCGGAAATTTGTACCAAATAGAATGGTTTGACCAGCAGTATGAATTGAAGCCTTATTTTGATTCTAAAAGCCTGTTATGGGGGTATAAGGACCAGAACGGAGAAGTATATTTCTTGCCTCAGTTCCAAGAAGCTGGCAAATTTGATGGCGATACAACAGCTATTGTCAAGCAAGATGATGTTTACTACCTTCTTGGATTAAGCGGAAGTCTCTATAGCCTTGATTTTAGCGAATGAAATAATTAATTACCTTTTTCGTTGTTTTCTGAGAATAATTGTAATAGATTTGCTCTGTTTTTGAAAAATAAAGAATTATGTCATCATCAAAAAATACTTTTTCATCTAAATTAGGAGTTATTGCAGCTACAGTAGGGTCTGCTGTAGGTTTAGGAACGGTTTGGCGGTTTCCAAATGAGGTTCAAGATAATGGAGGTTCAGTGTTTCTTATTGCATATTTGATATGTGTTCTGTTGATGGGCATACCTGTTATGCTGGCTGAATTTTCTCTTGGGAGAGGTAGCAGAGCAGATTCTGTCGGGTCTTTTAAGAAGATGACGCCGAATAAAAAATGGTGGATTGTTGGTGCGGTTGCGGTTCTTGCTTCATATATAATACTTTCGTTCTATATTGTTGTTTCCGGTTGGACGCTGGAATATTTTTGGTTGTCATTGACAGGTACTCTTACTTCTGGTCATGAGGGAATTTCATCACCGGAATTTTATAGTTCAATAATGGATGAAGCATTGTTTACAGCGTGGAATCCCGTTTTTTGGACTTTTATAATGATTATCATAAATCTCTTTGTTTTGATAAAAGGAGTGGAAAAGGGGATAGAAAGAATGGCTAACGTGCTTATGCCGTTACTTTTCGTAATCCTTGTTATGCTATGTTTTGTATCATTGACCTTGCCTGGTGCGATTGATGGAGTAGAATTCTTTTTGAAGCCAGATTGGGACAAGATGAATCCGAGCGTCCTTATTAGTGCTGTTGGCCAGGCATTCTTCTCTTTGAGTTTGGGTATGGGCATTTTGATAACATATTCCTCTTATTACCCTAAAAAGACGAAGTTGGGCAGAACATCTGTTATTGTATCTTCTCTTGTCTTTTTGGTAGCGATTTTGATGGGACTTATTATTTTCCCTGCAATGATGTCATTTGGAATTGAGGGACAAACCAAGGGTGCATCCTTGATTTTTGTAACTTTGCCCCAGATTTTTGAGGCGATGCACGGGTCTTATATTTGGTCGCTTTTATTCTTTTTCCTTCTTGTTGTTGCGGCTCTAACTTCAACAGTTTCATTAGGGGAAGTGGTTATTGCATTTTTGCACAAAACTTTTGGAATGAAGAGAAAAAAAGCGTGCGTCATCACATTGTTGCCGATGTTTGCGTTAAGTGCTGTTAGTTCGCTATCGTTAAGTGTATGGAGTGAATATACGTTTTTCGGCATGACTTGGTTTGACTTTCTGGATTACGTAACTGCAAATCTGATGTTGCCAATTGTTGCCATTCTGATATGTGTTTATGTAGGGCATATTATTCCTAAGTCCTTTCTTGAAAAAGAGATGACTAATAATGGTTCAATGAAATCGTTGATTTTGCCAGCGTTGATATTCCTGATAAGATATGTTTCGCCGTTGCTTATAGCGGCTGTGCTGATAAATAAATTCTTTGAATTTGTTTAGAAATGGAGCGCCTGACTAAAAAAGAAAGGGTAGGGCTGATAGCATTTTCAATTATCGTTGCAGTCGGCATACTCATTACTATGTTGACGAAAAATTTGCGGACACATGACATTGACGACAACGGAAAGAGTCAAAAAGAGATAACAGAATTTGAACGGCAAGTCATGAAAATGGAATCCGATACTACTGAGTCTAAAACAGTAAAGCGAAAGAACAAAGGCAAACAAAAAACTGTTTACAAAGATATTAATCCTTTAGAAGATAAAATGGAGAGAAAATAATGAAAAAGCAGCGAGCATTATTTGCAACAAAGATAGGAGTTATAGCAGCGAGTGTAGGCTCTGCTATTGGGTTGGGAAATATTTGGAGATTTCCGTATGAGGCTGGTCTGCATGGCGGTGGCGCCTTTTTGTTGATTTATATTGTTATCGTTGCTGTAATTGGTGTACCTCTTATTTGTACTGAATTTGTTATAGGTCGTGCTTCACATAAAAATGTACTCGGTTCGCTGAAGTCATTGCAAAGAAAAGGGACTAAGTGGCATTATTTATCATATCTTGGTATCATATCATCACTGATGATTTTGAGTTTCTATTCAGTCGTTGCAGGATGGACTCTTGAATATTCTTTTTCATCTTTATTTGGTGCACTTGCTGATGCAAACACCGACTATTCTGCCTATTTTGCCGATTTTACAATGAATAGCAATCGCCCGCTCTTGTGGACGGTGCTTTTCCTTTTCCTGAATTTTTTGATTTTAAGGAAAGGTTTGCGTAGCGGAATAGAAAAGATGTCGAATATAATGACTCCAATGCTTTTCTTTATTTTACTGGTCTTTTGCATAAAATCGCTAATGATGCCAGGTGCAATAGAAGGAGTTAAATTTTTGTTTGTTCCTGATTTTAGTAAAATTGATTCGTCTGTGTTGTTGGGAGCAATGGGTCAGGCGTTTTTTTCTCTCAGTCTTGGAGTAAGTACATTGCTTACTTACGCATCGTATTTTAATAAAGACGTGCCATTGGTTCGTAGTGCTTCAATAATAGCGGGATTAGATACGCTTTTTGCTATCGTTGCTGGACTGATTATATTTCCGGCGCTGTTTTCTTTTAATCTTGAACCAACGGAAGGACCTAAATTGGTTTTTGAAGTTTTGCCATATATATTTTCGCACATGGTAGGCGGACAAATATGGGCAGCGGCTTTCTTCTTCTTGCTTTTTGTCGCATCAATAACCTCAACAATTTCTATGAGTGAGATTTCTATTGCCTTTTTTACTGAAGAGTGGGATATGTCACGCGAGAAGTCTTCTTTGTTGAATTTTGTAATAGCTATAGTCTTTGGTGTCTTGTGTGCCTTATCGTTTGGGGTGCTTTCTGATTTTAAAATTTTTGGCGATACTATTTTCGACTTGTTTAATAATTTGACTGCAAATTATTTTATGCCGATGTGTGGAATGTTTTTCTCAATTTTTGCAGGATGGTTGCTTGACAAGCAAATATTGCGAAAACAGTTGACAAATGAAGGGTCGCGCGCAGTTGCTTTCTATAAACCAATTGTATTTTGTATGAAATACATAGCCCCTATAGCTGTTTTGCTGGTATTTATCTATCAGTTGGTATAATCGTTTGCTATTTTATCAAAAATCTTTTGATAAAGATTTCTAAAGTATTAATTTCGTAAAAAAATCAATACAATGGCATATTTTGAACCGTATTCTATAAATATAAGGGGTCAGTTATATGAGATTAGCAGACCGCAGGTGATGGGTATATTGAATGTTACGCCTGATTCTTTTTACAGTGGAAGCCGTTACTTTACAGATGACGTTATTAGAAAAAGAGTAAGGCAGATAGTTGAAGAGGGTGCTGACATGATTGATGTTGGTGGTTATTCTTCCAGACCAAATGCAGATGATATTTCTCCAGAAGAGGAATATGAAAGACTTGCTCTTGGATTGAGAATTATTAAAGAAGAGGCTCCCGATATTATTATTTCTGTTGATTCTTTTCGTGCATCTGTTATTGAAAATTGTCACAAGAATTTTGGTATTGACATAGTTAATGATATTGCTGCAGGTGAGTTAGATTCAGAAATGATACCAACAGTTGGAAAGTTAAAATTACCTTATATAATGATGCACATGAGAGGTAATCCTGCAACAATGATGCAAATGACAGATTATGATGATTTAACAGCTGATATATTAAAGTATTTTTCAGCGAAAATAAAGCAAGCTACTTCTGCTGGAATTTGTGACATCATAATAGATCCTGGGTTCGGATTTAGCAAAAATCTCGAGCAAAATTATGAGTTGCTTAAAAATCTTAATTGCTTTAAGGCTCTTGAATTACCTTTGCTTGTTGGGGTTTCGCGTAAGTCTATGATATACAAACTGTTTGGTTACAGTCCAGCAGAGTCTTTGAATGGAACAACTATTATTAACACAATATCTATGCTTTCTGGAGCAAGTATTATTCGAGTACATGATGTTAAGCAGGCTGTTGAGGCTGCTACAATAATCAACAAGATTAAATAAAATTATTTGTCGTACTATGTTTAATTTGGGAATAAAGGATATTATTGATATTCTTATCGTTGCCACAATCTTGTTTTATGTTTACAAGATAATGAAAGAGTCTGGCACTCTGAGTATTTTTCTTGGAGTCCTTGCGTTTATCGTTGTGTGGTTTATTGCTTCTGTCTTTTTGCAAATGGAATTAACAGGGCGTATTCTTGATAAGTTTATGAATATAGGTTTGCTAATTCTTGTTATAATCTTCCAGGAACAGATAAAACGATTTCTTGTGGAGATAGGTTCCCATAGGAGGTGGAGGTTTGTTCATAGTATTTTCAAAAGAAAGGACTCTTCCGCTCAAGTTGGGCAGAAGGAGTGGGTTTTGCCTATAGTTTATGCTTGCTTAAGTATGGCGAAGTCTAAGACAGGAGCGTTGATTGTCATAAGAAACAATGTCCCTCTTGATACCTTTGAAAATTCGGGAGATATTATTGATGCTAAGGTGAATAACAGGCTGATTGAAAATATTTTCTTTAAGAACAGTCCGTTGCATGATGGTGCAATGATAGTAAGTAAAGGAAGAATTAGTGCGGCAGGATGTATATTGCCAGTTTCTCATAGCGATGATGTTCCTAAGCAGTTGGGTTTGAGGCACCGTTCAGCGTTGGGCGTTTCTCAGCAAACAGATGCTCTTGCAATTATAGTTTCAGAAGAAACAGGAAATGTATCAATAGCATTTAAAGGAAAACTATCATTAAGGTTGTCGTCAACTGATCTTGAGGCAAGATTAACTGATTTCGCAAATCATTTAGGTTAAAAAAACAGAGCGTGGTAGGAAATGCCTATTCACGCTCTTTATTCTAATAATGTCTGAAGTCTTCTACAATAGTGAGGTCAATGCCCAGCTCTTCAATTCTGTTTGCGGTTGCTTTGGAAATTTTTGAATCTGTAATAATGTGGTCAACATCTTCCATATCACATATTTTACTGAACCCTCGCCTTCCGAATTTCGATGAGTCGGCAAGAACTATTGTCTTTTGTGCCGTTTGAATCATAACTCTATTTAGAGATGCTTCCATAAGATCGGTTGTGGTAATACCAAAGTCTAAATCTATTCCATCAACACCTATGAATAATTTGCTGCATGAAAAGTCTGATAGTGCAGATTCTGCGTATTTTCCGACAACGGACAGACTGCTATGTCTAAGCAGTCCGCCTAATTGAATAATATCAATATCTTTATTGGTGGAAAGGATATTCGCTACTTCAAGAGAAGCGGTTATAACTGTAAGTTTTTCGGGAGAAGATATGCTACGAGCGAGTGCGTGCATTGTTGTTCCTGATGCTATCAAAATAGAATCTTTTGGAGTAACTAAACCTGCCGCGTAAGAGCCAATTGCTCGCTTTTCATCAACGCATAGTTTTTCTTTGTCGCTAATGTTTCTGTTTTCACTGTAAGGATCAATCAGTATTGCTTTTCCGTGGTTTCTGTATAACTTTTTAGCACGTTCGAGTTCAGTTAAATCTTTACGAATTGTAACTGAAGATACATTTAATTGCTCTGCTAAGTCGGTAACAAGCAAGGAACTGTGCTGCATAAGCATATCCAGAATGATTTCATGTCTTTCTTCTTTTGTCATGTTGCCTGAGTTTCTGTTTATTTTTCAAAGTTGAGCAAATTTTTCTTTATACGAAATTTAATTTAGTTAATTATTGATAATATAACGTTTGTTGGTTTCGTTTTGAGTTCGTTTTGTTTCGTTTTGATTTTAAAAATGCTGTAAAATTATGTTGTAAAACATATTTTGAAGCAATTTCATTTTTTTTAGAAAAAAAATCGCAAAAAGTTTCTTTATTATAAAATTCGTTTATACATTTGTTGCGAAATGAAAAAAGAGCAAAGTTTTTTCACTTCTTATAAAAACTCATTTATTTCGAAAAGAAAGAAAACAGATAAAGTGCTATGCAAAATCGCAGAGACAACGAATTTGATGTAATAATCATAGGTGGAGGAGCAACAGGGGCAGGAACTGCGCGTGACTGTTCTTTGCGAGGTTTAAAAGTGTTGTTGGTTGAACGCTGTGACCTTGCGGTAGGTGCAACTGGTAGAAACCACGGCTTGCTTCATAGTGGAGCGAGATATGCTGTTACAGATAAAGAGTCAGCAGAAGAATGTATTAAGGAGAATATGATTCTTCGTAGAATTGCAAGCCATTGTGTTGAGGAAAATGACGGCTTGTTTATTTCCTTGCCTGAGGATGATTTGGCATATCAGGCAACTTTTGTTAATGCATGTCAGTCTGCTGGTATCGATGCTCAGGTTATAGATCCACAACTGGCTAAAAGAATGGAGCCATCGGTTAATCCTTCTATCGTTGGAGCTGTTAAGGTGCCGGATGGGTCGGTTGATCCGTTTAGGTTGACATTGGCAAACGTTATTGATGCTAAGATTCATGGTGCAAAAGTGCTTATTTACCATGAGGTCGTTGAATTGATTAAGAGTCAAGATAGGGTTGTAGGCGTCAAGGTCTATGATCACAAGACAAAGCAATATAAGGAATACTATGCTCCAGTAACTGTTAATGCTGGTGGAATCTGGGGGCATGGGATAGCCGCCAAAGCTGGTGTCAGAGTTGATATGTATCCGGCAAAAGGTTCTTTGTTGATTTTTGGGCATAGAGTCAATAATGTTGTTTTAAATAGATGCCGAAAACCGGCAAATGCAGATATTCTTGTTCCTGGCGATACTATCTGTCTTATCGGAACAACTTCAACTCATGTGGGTTTTGATGAGGTTGATGACATGAGGGTTACTCCTGATGAAGTTGATGTGCTTTTGACAGAAGGAGAGAAACTAGCCCCTGCTTTGGCAACAACTCGAATATTAAGAGCATATGCGGGAGTTCGTCCGCTCGTAGCGGCAGACAATGATCCGACAGGTCGTAATATCAGTCGTGGTATTGTTTTGCTTGACCATGCCGTTCGTGATGGCGTTGAGGGTTTTGTTACCATTACTGGCGGTAAGTTAATGACATACCGTTTGATGGCGGAGTGGACTGCAGATTTGGTTTGTAAGAAACTTGCTGTCGCAAAACTGTGTGTAACTGCAGTAGAACCTCTTCCTGGTTCAAGATGTAAGAAAGAAGAATGCAATTCTAATTCTCACTTTGTAGAGAAGAGAAAGTCTTCATTTGAGCGTCACGGGGATATGGCTGCAAAAATTTCTGCTGAAAGCGACTATGAAAACAGTCTTGTTTGTGAGTGCGAAGATGTTACTGTTGGAGAAGTTAAGTACGCAATAGAGGAACTTGATGTAACCAACCTTAAAGATTTACGTCGCAGAACAAGAGTTGGCATGGGAACGTGCCAAGGCGAATTATGTGCTTGCCGTGCGGCTGGCTTGCTTGCTGAATCTCACAATAGTGCAAAGAGAGCAAAAGAGGATTTGGCTTCATTCTTGAATGAGCGTTGGAAGGGTACTTATCCAATTGCATGGGGCGATTCTTTGCGCGAAGCGGAATATACTCAGTGGGTTTATGGTGGTGTTTGTGGAATGGAATAATTTGGAAAGATGAAATTTGATACATTAATAATAGGCGGAGGGTTAGCTGGACTTATGTGTGGCATTCGTCTCCAGAAAAGCGGGGTTAAATGTGCTATAATCTCTGCTGGACAAAGTGCATTGCATTTTTCTTCCGGTTCGTTTGATTTGCTAAACGCTTTGCCAGATGGCTCAGTGGTAAATAATCCAGTACAATCAGTATCTAAATTACCAGAAAGCCATCCGTATTCAAAAATGAATAATTTCAGCGTTTTGGCTGAAGAAGCATATAATCAATTATCAGAAGTTGGCATTCAAACAGCAGGGAAAAGTGACTGTAATCATTTGCGACTTACACCTATGGGGACTTTCAAGTCTACATGGTTGACAATCTCTGATTTTTTAACTCTTCCTACAGAACAGGATACAATAGGTAAAAAGATTTTATTGGTAAATTTTTCTGGATTCTTGGACTTTAATTTAAAGTTTGTTGTTGAAGGTCTTGAAGAAAAAGGAGTAAAGTGCGATGTGCTGACAGTTGACAGTATCCCTGCTTTGAATAAATTAAGAAGTAGTGCAACAGAGATGCGTGCAACAAATATTGCAAGGGTTTTTGAGAATCTTGAAAATCTTGATATGTTGGTATCGCTAATTAATACAAAAGCAGATGAGGGATATGATATGGTATTGCTCCCTGCGGTTTTTGATTTGTCTTCTTGTCAATCTGTAAAGCAACTTAAAGAATCAGTCAAATTGCCTATAAGGCTTGCTCCAACAATGCCACCCTCAGTAGCGGGCATAAGAGTACAGCAATTGTTGAAGAAGTCTTTTGAGATATTGGGTGGCACAGTCCTTTCAGGTGATTCTGTTATTAAAACAGAGGAGAAAGATGGCAAAATTTCTAAAGTCTATACCGCAAATCACGGTGATTTTGCTTTTGAGGCTGATAATTTTGTATTGGCTACTGGTAGTTTCTTCAGTAAGGGATTGATGGCAACTCCTTATGATATAAAGGAAACTGTTTTCGGAGCAGATGTTGTTTGCTCACAAAATCGAGCTGATTGGTATAATCCTTCATATTTTGAACCGCAAAATTATATGAGTTACGGTGTTGTTACTGACTCTAACTTCAATGTTGTTAAAAATGGTAAATCAATTAAGAACCTTTATGCAATAGGTTCCGTTTTAGGAGGCTTTAATCCAATGAGAGAAGGGTGTGGTGCCGGCGTTTCTATGCTGACTGCTTTATTTGTAGCGAACCAACTGAAAAAATAGATAGAAATGAATATGCAGGAAGTTAATATAAGTGACAATAATTTTGAACAATGCATTAAATGTACTGTTTGTACAGTTTATTGTCCAGTCGTTCCGGTTAATCCCCAATATCCCGGTCCTAAGCAGGCAGGTCCTGATGGAGAGAGGCTTCGCCTAAAAAGGGGAGAATTCTTTGATGAGGCTTTAAAGTACTGTCTTAACTGTAAAAGATGTGAAGTTGCATGTCCTTCCAATGTTAAGATAGGTGACATTATTCAACTTGCAAGAATCAAGTATAGTAAAAAGAAACCGTCATTGAGAGACATGATGCTTGCGAATACTGACTTCGTTGGTAGCATGGCTACAAAGTTTGCTCCAATTGTTAATACAACGCTATCCCTCGCTCCTGTGAAAACTGTTATGGATGGTGTTTTAAAAATTGACAAGCATAGAACTTTCCCAAAATACTCTTCTAAGACATTTGAAAGTTGGTTTAAGAAAGAGGAAATGGATAAGCAAGACGGCTTTAAAAACCACATTAGTTTTTTCCATGGATGCTATATAAATTACAATTTCCCGCAGTTGGGTAAAGATTTGGTGCATCTTTTCAATGCTTTTGGTTATGGAGTTCATCTCCTTGAAAAGGAAAAATGCTGTGGCGTTGCCTTGATTTCCAACGGCTTGATTGACCAGGCTAAGAAACAGGCTCAATTGAATGTGGATAATGTTAGAAAATCCGTTCAGCAGGGTAGGAGGGTTGTTGGTGCTTCATCAACTTGTATCTTTACAATGCGCGACGAGTATCCACACCTTCATGGAGTTGACAATAGTGACGTAAGAGATGATATTGACTTGGCAACAAGATCAATCTTCAGATTGATTGAAGAAGGAAAGATAAAGATTAAGTTCCGTTCTGATTTTAGAATGAAGGTTGCTTATCACACAGCATGTCACATGGAAAAATTGGGATGGGCAATTTATTCAATAAATTTGCTAAGAATGATCCCTGGTGTTGAGCTTACAGTATTGGATTCTCAGTGTTGCGGTATTGCCGGTACTTACGGGTTTAAAAAGGAGAATTATCCAACATCACAAGGTATAGGCAATTCATTATTTGAAAAAATTGATGCTGCAAATCCAGAATATGTTTCTACCGACTGTGAAACATGTAAGTGGCAAATTGAGATGTCAACAAACTATAAGGTTAAGCACCCGATTAGTATTCTCGCTGAAGCGATTGATTTTGAAGAAACTTATAAACTTAATAAATAAACACACAAAAATTCAGTGTCATGTTTAAATTTTTAGCACCACCGACTTTTAAGCCGGAATTGCCAGCAGAAAAGATAGATTCAGCTTATAAGAGTTTCCGTTGGCAAGTATTTCTTGGAATATTCATCGGATATGCAGGTTTCTACATTGTCCGTAAGAACTTCTCTATGGCAATGCCTTTTCTTGAACCTTTTGGTTTTGAAAAGGGAGAGCTTGGTATTGTCCTTTCAATGAATGCTATTGCGTACGCATTGTCTAAATTCTTGATGGGTAGCGTTTCCGACCGTAGTAACGCAAGAGTTTTCCTTCCATTAGGATTGGTTTTGGCAGCAATCTCTATGATGTTTATGATTGTGCCTGTTGTAGCGTTTGGACCAGAAAACAAGACTTGGGCTATTGTTTTGATGACAGTCCTAAACTTTCTTGTTGGTTGGTTTAATGGTATGGGTTGGCCTCCGTGTGGTCGAGTTATGACTCACTGGTTCTCTCAGAATGAACGTGGTACAAAAATGTCAATATGGAACTGTGCGCACAACGTAGGTGGAGCATTGGTTGGTCCTATGGCTGCTTATGGAGCTATCTGGTTTGGCTCTTGGTTCTACGGTGCACAGTCTGAATACTATTTCCTTATTGGTACTTATGTATTTCCTGCTGCAGTTGCTATCTTTATTGCTTTGCTCGGTTATCTTCTAATTAGAGACACACCTCAATCTTGTGGTTTGCCTTCTATTGAAAAGTATCGTAACGATTATCCGAAAAACTATAGCGAGAAATCAGAACAAGTTCTTTCAACGAAGGAGATTTTCTTTAAGTATGTCTTGAATAACAAGATGTTGTGGTTCATCGCCATTGCCAATGCTTTCGTTTATATGGTAAGATACGGATGTCTTGACTGGGCACCTAAATACTTGATGGAAAGCCAAGGTTACAACATTAAAGAGGCAGGTTGGGCGTATTTCGCATACGAGTTTGTCGCTATCCCAGGTACTCTTATCTGTGGTTGGATTTCAGATAAGGTATTTAAAGGTGGTCGTGCGATGACAACTACTATATTTATGGCAATTGTCGCAGTCTTTATTGCTCTTTATTGGCAGTTCTCTGATAACTCAACTATTGTAACATTGTCTTTGATCGGTATCGGATTCTTTATCTATGGTCCTGTTATGCTTATCGGTGTTCAAGCTCTTGACTTGGCTCCAAAAAATGCTGCTGGTACAGCCGCTGGTTTAACAGGTTTCTTTGGATATTTCTTTGGAACTGCTATCTTGGCTAATATTATTATTGGTTATGTTGCAGAACATGCAGGTTGGGATTGGACTTTCGTTCTATTGCTTGCTGCTTGTGTATTGTCTATTATCTTTATGTTGTTTACATATAAAGATGAAAAATATCTTCTTGCACAAAATAAGAATTAACGAGGATTTATACATAAATGTCATTATGTTAAACTGGTTTTTGTAATGTGTTTATTTGATTTTTTATTCATTAAATAAATAAGAATGGCTAAGGATATATATAAGCAATTAGGCGAGAAGAAAGGTAGTTTTCTTCGTTGGCAGATGAGAGTTATCATCGTGACAATGATAGGATATGCTCTCTTTTACTTCGTTAGAAAAAACTTCTCTTTGGCGATGCCGGGTTTGACGGCTGAATATGGTATCTCGAATAAGAGTTTCGGATGGATTATATTTTTCAGTTCCCTTGTTTACGGATTCTCAAGATTTATCAATGGGTACCTTGTGGATAGGGTGAAGGGAAAAGTGGTAATGGCTCTTGGACTTTTACTCTGTGCCTTTGCGAACTTTGCATTCGGTTTTGGTACTGATTTGAGTGTTTGGGTTACTGGAGTAAAGAATGGTCCACAAATGGTTGAGATGCTGATCTTATTTATGGGTGTTACTATTGTGCTTAACCAGTATTTTCAAGGTATGGGATATCCCCCGTGTGCAAGAATCTTGCCTCACTGGATACACCCGTCTGAACTTGCTACCAAGATGTCTATATGGAATTGTTCTCACTCAATAGGTGCTGCTTTGGCGGTAGTTGTCTGTGGCTATATTATGGGAACTCTTGGCGTGAACATGAGTGCTAATGCCGAGGTTGTTAAACAAATTACGGATAATCTGTTAGGCACAGGAATGGATGCTGGTGATGCAGCAAAACAGGCTCTGCTTTTTGCTTCTCATGTTGGGGCATGGAAGTGGTGTTTCTGGATACCGGCTTGTTTGGCTGTTGCTGGTTCTATCTTGTTGTTTGCAACTCTTAAAGATGAACCCAAGGATGTTTCCCTTCCTGATCTTCCAGGCACAAAACTTGGAGATTATGCAGAAACTAAAGATAAGAAAGTCAGAAAGAAATTTGAGATGGAGATGGTTTGGAAAAACCGTTGGGTCTGGACTTTCTGTATTGCTAATATGTTTGTATATGTCGTTCGGATGGGCGTTTTGGACTGGGGTCCTAAATTCTTGACAGAAAGCAGAGGCCTTTCTATTTCAGACGCTGGCTGGACAGTTGCAGCTTTTGAAATTGCTGGTATTGTTGGTACTTTATTTGCCGGTTGGGCTACCGATAAATTCTTTAAAGGCAAGGGCCATAGAATGTGTGTTCTTTGTATGCTTGGAGCGGCATTGTTTATGACCTTGTTCAGATTCTTGCCAGACGATGCAAGTTTGACAGTTACTGCTGCTATTCTTGTAGGTGCCGGATTCTGTATCTATGGTCCTCAGGCTCTTATTGGTATTGAACTTGGAAACCAGGCAACAAAAGAAGCATCAGCGAGAGCCAATGGTATCGCAGGAATCTTAGGATATTTAGGTTCTGGTTTCTCCGGCCTATTGGTTGGTTACGTTGCTGACATCTTTGGTTGGACAAGAGTTTTCGAAACAATTATTGTGGTTGCGTTTATTGGAATGTTCGTATTGATCTCAATGTGGAAAGCACCGAGAGACGGATATGAAAGAGCAAGTAAAATCAAATACTAATAGTTGTATGGAAAAGCATAGCGAATATATATCTCCTTTTGCTCACGAAGAGTTAATGGATAAACTGAGAAAGATCAAACATGTTGCCCTTGATATGGATGGTACTATTTATATGGGTTCAACATTATTCCCGTTCACTAAGCAATTTCTAAGTGATTTGAGCAATAATGGAATAGGTTATTCTTTCTTGACAAATAATCCGACAAAGAGTCAGTCTGATTACTTGCAAAAACTGAAAAATTTAGGAATTGAAGCAGATCCAGAAGTAATGTACACATCTTCGATTGCAACAATTGAATATCTGAAAGTGAAATTCCCTGAAGCAAAGAATCTGTTTATATTGGGAACTCCAAGTATGATATCAGAATTTGAGGCTGCTGGTTATATTTCTCTTTCTGAAGATACGTCAATTCGCCCAGATGTTCTCGTTGTTGCATTTGATACAACATTGGTTTACAAAAGACTTTGTACTGCATCATGGTGGGCATCTCAAGGAATTCCTTATGTGGCAACAAATCCTGATAGGGTTTGTCCTACTGACTTGGATACTATTCTTGTTGACTGCGGTTCTATATGCAAGTGTATTGAGCATGCAACAGGAAGATGTCCGGATATTGTTATTGGAAAGCCAAATCCAGATATGCTTGAGGGGATTAAGCGCATGTATAATCTGGATGCAGAAGAAATTGCAATGTGCGGTGACAGAATTTATACTGATGTTGCAACTGCTCAAAATGCGGGAGCCTTCGGTGTTCTGGTACTTTCTGGCGAAAGCACATTAGTAGATGTCGAGAAAGCAGAGCGTAAGCCGGATGTGACGACAAAAGATATACAAGTTTTTGGACGCTTATTGCTTGAATCAAAATTGTAATCACAAAAACAAACATAAAACAACAAATTACTTAATGTTTAATTAAAATTTAGTATTATGAATCGTAAATTATTCCTTTCTTTATTTGCTAGTGCACTTTTAGTTCCTAGTATTGCAGTCGCTGAACCAACTGCAAGTCCAGAACCTGCTGCAGAACCTGAAGCAGTAGCCCAAAATGCAGAAAAAAACACATGGCAGAAAATATTGGAGAAAATGCCTAAATTTTCTGGATATTTGCAGGCTGGCTATAACTGGACTCATAATGACGTTAAATCAACATCTTCTTTCCAAGCAAAGAGATTACGTTTGATTATGGATGGTAATGTTGGCGAAAAATTTGATTTCCGCTTGCAAATTGAAGCATTCAATGGTATCGGTGGTTCAACTAATGGTAACGGACAAAAGAACATACAAGTAATGGACGCGTTTGCAACTTGGAAAATCTGTCCGGAATTCAAGGTAAGAGTCGGTCAGTTCTATACACCACTTGGTTATGAAAATTACGACATCTCTCCAGCAACTCTTGAGTCTGTTGACTTCTCTAACATCGTTTATAGAATTGCTTGCCGCAACCCGTACGAATATAACTTCGTAGATTATGGTCGTGATCTTGGTATCATGTTCATGGGTGATGCATTTGATTCAGGTAAGGGTTTCCGTTATTTGCACTATGACGTTGCTTTGACAAACGGTTCTATTCCTTGCAAGGATGATAGCAACAAGGCAAAAGACTTGTACGTTAGTGCAACTATCCGTCCATTCAAGCACTTCAGCGTTAAAGGTACTTTCAACATTGGTGAGTACAAATCACAAAAATTAGCAGGTGGTAATGGTGCAGTTGCTCCAGAAGTAAGCGAAGACCCAGCAAGAAACAACCTTTACAACCCAATGAACAGATACGTTGTTGGTGCATGGTATAACAATCCAACAGGTCTTGATGTTCGTGCTGAATATGGTGCAATGAAGAGTACTGTAAGAAACGTTGATGTTGTTAAGGAAAGCGGTGCATACGTGTTGGTAGGTTACCACTTTGGTAAGTTCTTGCCAGTTGTACGTTGGGATATGTACAAGGATGACGTTGCACAAGTATCTACAAACAACTATAACCGCATTATGCTTGGTTGCTCATACGCTCCACACAAAAACGTTCAGTTCCAACTTAACTACGGTCACTTCATGTACAAAGATAATGGAGGCAAGACTGCTAAGGAAGTTCTTGGATATGACAAGTCTGAGCAATTGCAAGTTATGGCAATGTTTAAATTCTAAATAAATCAATTTATTAATTCTTAAAATCTTTAATTATGAGAAATTTATTTTTGGCTCTAACACTGATTGTAAGTTTCCTTTCAGTAAGCGCGCAGCATCTCGGAACAGAGTATCGCTTGAAGAAGGTCGTTGAAGTACCAGGTAGACAAGGTATCGCGGCAGATGAGAACTATTTTTATATCTCTGATACAAAAGGTCTATACAAGTATGACAAGAACTGGAATCTTGTAGCGAAGAGAGTTCAATCTGATTCTGACCCTCTATTCCCAAATCCAAAATTGGCTAATCACTTTGGTGATATCGACGTTTGGAATGGTAGAATCTATACAGGTAATGAAAAGTTTGAATATGGTCGTGGTTTCAATATCGCAATCTCTGTTTACGATGCAGAAACCCTTGAATGGATTGAAGACATTCCATGGTGTGCAGAATCAGGACAAGTAGAAGTTTCTGGTTTGGCAGTTGACCGCGAAAAGAACATGATTTGGATGTCAGACTGGGTAGATAGCCGCTATGTTTACGGTTACAGCCTTGAAACAGGTAAGTACTACACTAAGATGCAATGTCGCCCAATGCCTTATTGGACACAAGGTATCTTCATCTGCGATGGCAAAATGCTTTTCGCTGCTGACGATGGTGAATCAACTTATCACATCGCTGACAATATCTATATCGCTGACATTACTCAAGTTCCTTACTCAGGATTGAAAGATGGTACAGAAGTTGTTCGTGACACTCCATTTAGTGTTAAATTAGACAAGAACGGTAAAGTCGTTACACGTACAGGCAAAATCGCAGCAGGTGCAATGGGTGGCCGTTTGGAATTGTTTAGAGAAATGAAAGACTTCCGTCGTGCTGGTGAAATTGAAGGTTTGTGCATTGACCCAACAACAGACGATCTTTTGGTTCTAAATAACAGAGGAACTCAGATTATCCTTGGTATGTCTCAAGGTCCGTTCAAGGAAGAAGGATATACTAAAGAAATTCATGAGGTTTATATTTATGAGAAAGTTAAATAATGGGCTTATAATAAATATATTCTTGGTTACTAAAAGGGCATAATGCCCAGAAAAGGTCTCCCGTAGTGATACGATGAGACCTTTTCTCTTTATATATGCACCCATATCTCTACGGTTGCATATACGATTTAGTAATCAAGAATATATACTTATAAGCCCATTAGAAATCAAATGCTACTCTGGCTTGAACAGAGTGCATATTTGTGTCTTCTCTGTAAATGGCATTATATTTTTGGTCAAGTTTTTGATATGAATAGTTTAATCTGGTTTATTACTGTCTGTTAAACCATAAAAAAGAGAGTCCAACTACCTGAAAAGCAGAAGTTGGGCTTACTTTTTGTATATGACAAGCCCCTTTAGATGTTTTCAGTATCGTATGGCGGTGATTCAGATGCTTCGGCGAACATAGTTTTCAGGTCGGCAACAGGCTGATTGAGGTAGTATATCAACGCGATGCGCACTATTGTGGCCAGTCCAGAAAAAGCTCCAGCGTCTTTCGAGTTTACATTGAAGGACTCTGGAGCAACAGATTTGCGATGAGCATGACCCATATTTGGATCTTTATTGCATTGGCGCTTTCTCCATAAAAGATTTTCTGAGGAAAATTCTGCTTTATCTGCTTGAATAGCGATTCAATTTGCCATCGTCATCGGTATATTGCCATGATTGTCTCCAGATGCATGTCGAAGTCATTAGTCAGAAGCGATATAAACTTATGGTTTTTGCCTTTGTTTAAGTTAACGTATGTTATTATTCTGGCAATGTGGCAGATGTCATCTTTACGGAACGCTATGGCCTGCTCACGGAACTCAATCAAACCCTGTGGATTCTGATGAATGTAGTCCGCAAGTGCCTCATAACTGAGATTTTTCTTCATTCTGGCGACATGTACTGCACCCCGTTCTGTCAGTTCCTCAAATTTGGCAAAGTTGATAGATGCACGGTCAAGTGCTATTATCTTGTTGTGGCTATAATTACTCGAGCGGGCATGAATGAGTCGTTGGAGGCCACCGTAGAGAACTGCACATCGCAGAAAACACCTTCATTGGCGTGTATAACTGGGTCAACCTTGATATTGCCTTTCTTTTTCCCGGTCTTGGGATGCCTGTCAACCCCCTTGAAAATAGCATTGGAGAATAGCGAGATGGTAGAGGAATCAATGATTCTGAGCAGCTTTATTCACTTTTTAGTGCCATTGCGTCGGCTGTCAGAAGAAATTACTACTTTTGGGTATTAGTTAATTTGGTTTTTGGCTAAATAAAAAAATATAGGGCAAACTTCTGCAACGGAATCAGCCCTAATTTTTATCGCTTAAAAAAAGTTTAGCGAACAGTAATCAATTTTAATAGAGAATTTAAAACAAAGGTGCGACAGTTAAAAATTTGCCGCACCTTAGTTCTATTAATTATTTAGAGAAATTATTCTCATTAGAATTGGAACATCAATCTTGCTTGTAGAGAGTGGAAGTTATCGTCGTAAGAGTATCTGTCTCTATCAAGTTTGTTGTAAGTGTAGTTAACCATAACTGCACAGAACTTGTTGAATGCATAATTGATACCAATAGTAGCAGAGTGAACATTACCACCTGAGATTGCAGCAGACTTGAAAGGATAGTCTTGCATATATCCTGCTGGATAATATTGGTCACGACCTGCTGAGTAGTATTCTCCATCAATCAAGTTGTTCAAGCCAGTGTAGTTGTAACGAGCAACAATTTCAAGAGATTTACCGTTAAGACCACCAAGGATACCTTCTGCATTATTGTATGAATAAGGCTTTCCTAACAATAGGTAACCAAGTTCAACATAACCACCATGGAATTTGTTGTCCTTCAATGGATTTGCTGTAATCCATGCGTCAAGAGTTCCCCATGCGTCAATATTGTTTTGGTCTGCAATGAATAATGTTTCAGAGTCACGCTTTTTAGCGATGTATTTGAACATATATTCGCCACGAGCGAAGAATTTGTCATTTTTGTAAAGAGCCTCAACTCCTAAGTCTGCAGTGCTTTTAGCCCATGGAATTTCACAACTTACAAATTTTTCAGTATCATCAACGTATGTTTCAAGAGATTGACCTAAAGACAAAGTTTTTTTCAATACATTTTTTTCAACAACTCCGCCACCTAGTTTAGCGTAGCGGGCATTCAATCCGATGTGGAAAGTTTCGTTGTTTTCATTGATAGGACGCCATAGCCAACGGCCTGCGACAGTTACACCATTGAAGCCTGCTTCTTGTGAATTATATTGGTCTTCAGTAAAAATGCCTTGTGCGGCGTACCAGTTTTTGTTTTCAAATTTGTAAGTGATACCAAGTTCGCGACCTTCGCCGAGTGCAATTGCAGAACCTGGGCGAGAGATGAAGTGGTAACTGCCAATGGATGTGTTTCGAGCCATTGAACCGGCAGGGTCGTTATAATATCCTGCTTTTACGTAATGCTTACCTGCTTCTGCTTCCTTTGAGTATTGAACAAAAATGTTTTTTTGAGAGAATTTACCTTTACCAAAACCGAAGTCAGCATAGAAGTACCAGTCTTTGTATTCCAAAGAAGCGCGAAGGCGAGCGTCAGTAAGAGCTGCACCTGATTTCATTGGCGTAAAATCTGAATGATAGTAAGCAACGTCAGCCATCATGCGGGCTCCAACTGTGAAGTGAAGGTCTTCTTTTTCATTATCAATACGAACAGTAGGGTCGGTGTCGAAATCTTGTGCAAAACCTACCATTGCGACAGATGCCAAAACAGGCATTAAAATATATTTTTTCATATCAGAATATTCTTAAGATTTAATATTCAATTAATAAAATTAGTAACCAAGTCTTTTTAAAGTTTCAACTGCGTCAGGAACAGTTGTTGGTGCTTGGGAGTTATCGAAGTATTCGCCCGGATGGAATGGGTTAGGTAACTTTGCATTACCGCGGAAACCGTTTTCAACCATATAAAGGAGAGACATTTCTGAGCGGTTTGTGAAGAAGCCATCCATATATACAGGGAGAGAAGTTGTACCTGAGAAAGTTGTATGAGAAGTAGCAGGAACTTCTATGCGAAGAAGATCGTCAAATTCAGTAGGGTTACCATAGTTGTAGAGACCCATGTATTTTGCCATTTGAGCATAAGAGTCAAAAGAATATGGGTGATTAATCATACCAGACTTGCGAATCATATATGCTTGCCAAGGTTCGTTCATTTCAGGATAGTTGTTTGGTGCACCAGCGATAGCCGGGCCGATGATGTGCGCTTTGTTGTCTTGAGCCATCTTGATAAAGTCTGCATAACCGGCAGGAGTTGTATATGTCAAGTCTGTTGCGTATGTGCCTTCCCACAATAGATAGCACATAGGAACTTTTCCGTTAAATACCTTAGAAGCGCGAACCAATGCGTCGAAAGAGAAAGTTTGAAGGATAACCTTACCGTTAGTATTACCAACGTTTACTTTTCCATTTTTATAGAATGCAGTTTCTGTTGCAGGTTTTGTAATAATGTTCCAACCGCATTCATCAAGGACATCATATACGCGTTGCTCCATGTTTCCAGGATTCAACCAAGATTCCTTAAATTCGATATAAATACCAGGGCGATGTCCTGTATCTTGTGGGTCTGCTACGTATGAATTAGCAAAATCGTATTCAACGAAGTCCATGTATTTAGGATTGTATTCGCCTTTTGCTGCGATTGCTTCGCGAATTTGTTTCAGCGTCATGCCTTGAAATTCAGGTTTTACACGTTTTGTCAAGATACGCTTTCCGTCACTATCTTTCTTTAGCATTTTACCTTCAGCATATGCAATTTGGTCTTGAAGAGCAGAAACGAATTGTGTGCCTTTGAAAGATTCTCTTGCTTGTTCAATGCTTGTTTCATTAAACCAAGAACCGGCATCAAGCATTAAAAGTTCTTCGTAATAATAAGAAAGAGTGTAGAATGGTCTGAAGTTTGCAACGTCAATATTGTATTGTTCAACAGCATCTTCATGAGAGAAACCTAATGATTCATAGAATGCAACGCGTGTCTGAGGAACATATTCAGAGAATACATTTTCAATATTTGTTGTTCTTTTCAAGTTTTCATCATGATTTGCAAGTACAACACCGTCTTTAGTGCATTGCAAGTCTGACTCAAGATAGTCAACACCCATTTCACGAGCCCAGCGCCATGCTGATTCAGTTTCTTCAGGAACCCAGAATGTAGATCCTCTGTGTGCAACAACTGCATACAAAGGTACGTAGTCACGAACTTTTGCTAATTCTGCAGAGATTTTTTGTACTTCTACTCTCTTAGCATCAACGTTCTCATTTGTAAACTCTTGATTTTCGCAAGAGGTGAAGGCTGTTAGAGCTGCAGTGCTTAACAAGCCTATTCGAACAAGGTTTTTAAACATAATTTAAATTTTAAGATGAATATTGTTGAATAATTTTTAGATATTCAAAAGTTTAAAAAGTATGGATTTATTTGTAAATATTCAGTTTTTGCTTTGCATCTGGTAGGAATATTATTATTTTGTGATTTTTGTAATTACTTTATGTTTTTTACTTCATAAGTATTTTTTTTTGTTTTATGTAAATTTTTGGTTTAAGATGTTCGTTTTGAAATATTTTAGTTATAAATCGAAAGTTCAGCGTGCAAATGTATAAGAAAGTTTTTAAATCGTAACTATAAAACTGAACCTATTTTTTATGTTATAAAACATATTTTGTGGATAAATAAAAGTTTTAAGCAATTTGGGTAAATTTGCTTTTAATTTTAATTAATTTCCAGTTGTTTCGGTATTAATATAAAAGATAGTCAGTCTGCCTATTGTTTATTTTTTGCACAAAAAATCGGGGTATAATCCCAATACATGAATTATACCCCGAAATGAAAATAATTTATTATTTACTTATTTATTTTTTGCCAACTGTCTTTAAGGGTTATTGTTCTATTGAAGACAAGTTTGCCAGGTTTTGAGTCTTTAGAGTCTGGTGTAAAATATCCAATTCTTTGGAATTGGAAATGCGTTCCAGATTCAGCTTTCTCTGCGAGGAAAGGTTCTATTTTGGCGTTCTTAACAACTGTGATTGAATTTGGGTTAAGCAATTCGTGGAAATCGCGGTCTTTAACCTCAGAAGCATTTTCAACACAGAATAGTCTGTCGTAGAGTCTTACTTCAGCATCAACGCAATGTTTTGCAGATACCCAGTGAAGAGTTCCTTTGACTTTTCTTGTGCTGCCAGGCATGCCGGATTTTGATTCAGGGTCGTATTCGCAGTATATTTCAATTACGTTACCTTCTTCATCTTTCTTGCATCCTGTACATTTGATAATGTAAGCGCCTTTTAGTCGAACTTCCTTATCTGGAGTTAAACGGAAAAATTTCTTTGGAGGATTTTCCATAAAGTCCTCTCTTTCAATGAAGATTTCTCTACAGAAAGGCATTTTATGAGTTCCAGAGTTTTCTTCTTCCGGGTTGTTTTCCATATCTACTTCTTCAACTTGACTTTCTGGATAGTTCGTTATAACAACCTTTACAGGATTGATAACAGCACAAACTCTGGTTGCATGCTTGTTGAGGTCTTCGCGAATGCTGAATTCAAGTAATGAAATGTCATTAACTGCCTCAAATTTTGTGTAGCCGATTCTGTCAATGAATGCTTTGATAGATTGAGGAGTGAATCCTCTGCGGCGCAAGCCGGAGATTGTAGGCATACGAGGGTCATCCCATCCATCAACGAGACCTTCCTTGACCAATTGCAACAATTTGCGTTTGCTTAGTACTGTATATGTTAGGTTGAGTCTGTTGAATTCAATCTGGCGTGGGCAGTATGTTTCATCTGCCAATTCTTTAACAAAATATTCGTAAAGAGGTCTGTGAGGAACAAATTCCAGTGTACAGATAGAGTGTGTAACTCCTTCGAAATAGTCTGACTGACCATGTGCAAAGTCATACATAGGATATACTTTCCACTTGTCCCCAGTTCTGTGGTGAGGGTGCTTAATGATACGGTACATTATTGGGTCTCTGAAGTGCATATTCGGAGATGCCATATCAATTTTTGCACGAAGAACCATTGAACCTTCTTCAAATTCACCGTTATTCATTCTTTGGAAAAGGTCAAGGTTTTCCTCAATAGGTCTGTCTCTAAAAGGACTGTTTTTTCCAGCCTGGGTTGGCGTTCCTTTTTGTTCTGCTATTTGTTCAGAAGTTTGTTCGTCAACGTAAGCCTTGCCTTCTTTTATCAATCTTATAGCAAGATCGAAAAGTTGAGGGAAATAGTCAGAAGCATAATATTCTCTATCGCCCCAGTCGTAACCGAGCCACTTGATATCTTCTCTAATGGAGTCAACGTATTCAACGTCTTCTTTCACCGGGTTGGTGTCGTCAAAACGGAGGTTGCAAGTTCCTCCAAATTTTTCAGCAACTCCGAAGTCCATGCATATTGCCTTAGCGTGGCCAATGTGCAAATAACCGTTTGGTTCTGGCGGGAAACGAGTGTTGAGGCGTCCGCCGTTTTTACCTGCTTTGAGGTCTTCGGCAACGAGTTGCTCGACAAAGTTTAATCCGCTTTCTTTTTCCGGAGTCAGTTCCTTGTTTTCGATTTCTGACATAATTATATAAGTATTTAATAGTCAATAATAATTTGCAAAAATAATAATTATTTTTGTAAAAATGACTATTGTGTATCAGTTATGTTTACGAGGTGCAGAAAAAATGGTATAAAAAACAAAGGGTACGCTTGTATAGCGTACCCTTTGCAATATGAATAATGCTATTATTATCCGAGGAATCCGAGGAGAGCACCTGCTGCAACAGCAGAACCGATAACGCCGGCAACGTTAGGACCCATAGCATGCATAAGCAAGTAGTTGCTTGGATCGTATTGAAGACCGATGTTGTTAGATATACGTGCAGACATTGGAACGGCAGAAACACCTGCGTTACCAATAAGCGGATTGATTTTCTTTCCTTTCGGCAAGAATAGGTTGAATAACTTGACAAACAAGACTCCTGATGTTGAGGCAATAATAAATGCCATGAAACCAAGTGCGAAAATCTTGATTGTATCGAATGTCAAGAATTCAGATGCTTGAGTAGAAGCACCTACAGTCAAACCGAGAAGCATAACGATGATGTCGTTAAGAGCATTACTTGCGGTTTTAGCCAAACGTGTAGTTACACCACTTTCTCTAAGAAGGTTACCGAAGAAAAGCATACCAAGCAATGGTAATGCTGTTGGAACGACGAAGCAAGTTAGGAGAAGTCCCACGATAGGGAACATGATTTTCTCCTTTTGAGAAACGGCACGAGCCGGTTTCATCTTTATAACGCGTTCTTTCTTTGTTGTAAGCAACTTCATGATTGGCGGTTGGATAACAGGAACCAAAGCCATGTAAGAGTAAGCAGAAACAGCGATTGCGCCCATTAGGTTCGGTGCAAGTTTTGATGAAAGGAAGATGGCAGTAGGACCGTCAGCACCACCGATTATAGCGATTGCTCCTGCTTGGTCTGGAGCAAATCCTAATGCCAATGCAACCATATAAGCACCAAAAATACCGAATTGAGCAGCTGCTCCAATAAGCATAAGTTTAGGGTTTGCGATAAGAGCGGAGAAGTCTGTCATAGCACCGATACCGAGGAATATAAGCGGAGGATACCAGCCGGCGCTTACACCATTGTAAAGGATGTTGAGGACAGAGCCTTCTTCATATATACCAACCTCTAAACCAGCATCAATTTTGAAAGGTATATTACCCACGAGGATACCAAAGCCTATCGGAACGAGAAGCAATGGCTCGAAGTCGTGTTTAATAGCCAGCCAAATGAAGAACAAGCCGACTGCAAGCATAACAAGATGCTCCCAGGTTACATTTGCAAAAGCAGTGAAACTCCAGAAGTCAGCTAAGTTTTGGCCTAAGAAATCAAATAATTCCATAATTTATTATTCTATTGTTAAAATAGTTGCGCCTTCAAGAACAGAATCGCCCTTGTTGACTTCGATAGATTTAACGACACCTGCTTTGTCAGCATGGATGTTGTTTTCCATTTTCATTGCTTCAAGGATAACAACTGTGTCAGACGGAGAAACAGTATCGCCAACTTTTACCTTGATGTCAAGGATAACGCCAGGAAGTGGAGCCTTGACTGCACCAGCACCGCCACCAGCAGATGGTTTAGAGATTATTTTAGAGCCTGTTTCTGTTCTTGGAGCCGCAGCGGCCTTTGGACGAGCAACAGCAACTGGTTTAACTTGCTCTTCAAGTTCTACTTTATATGGAACACCATTTACAAGAACTTGTGCTTCGTTATTTTCAATATCACCAACAGATACATTATATTCAGTTCCGTTGATTTTGTATTTATATTCTTTCATTTTTAGATGAGTTAATTGGGTGTTTACTTGTGAGGAGTCTGACGTAAAGAGTAAATCTTTGAACTCCAAGGAGAATAAGCCTTTTTTACCTTGTTGATTGTGAGTACTAAATCTTCGTGGTCGTGCATGTTCAGATGCTCATGTAAAGCCATTGCAATAGCAGCGATTTCTTCGCCTGAGTCAGCACCTGTTGCACTTGTGGCAAATTCTTGGTTAGAAGTAGATTCTGCCTTTTTGCGTTTTGCGATTTTCTCGTTCACTTTACCAAGAGCCCTGAAGCAAACGCTAAGGATGATAAGAGCCATGAAAACAACACCCATTGCAAGAACGGTCATACCCAAACCGGTTTTGTCATGTTTTTCAAACATCTCGATTTTTTTGTTACCGTCAATAATGATGTTGTTGCTGCTCGGAGTAATGTATTTCTCATTGCTTCCGTCACGGATCTCCCATGCTTCTGCATCGTTTTCAGCATTTTTAACTCCGTCAATCTTTCTTGCGTAAGATTGATTTGGAGCCAACGTAGCCGGAATAGTAACTTCGTCGATTAGGGTTTTGCCGTCAGCATCATAAAGACCAATCCAGTTTTCTTCACCTGGCTTTAGCTTGAAACTGATGTGGAATGTGCCTTTGTTAGGTTCTCCATCAGCCCAGAAAAGCAAGTGTTGGCGTGGTGGCATTTCTGTGTTAACGTCCATACGTGGAACCGGATACATCTTTGTGTTGTTCTTATCGTTTGTAAGGAACATACTTGATGTTTCTACCGGTGCGAAAGATGAGTTAAAAAGTTCAATCCACGCATTGTATTGTCCGTAATCGTCAATGTAGTTACTATCGTTCTGAACCATAATCTCGTTGATGCATACGGCTTTTCTGCCTTGGGCAGATATGCCTGCAACAGAAGCGATGGCACAGAGTAATAGAACTATAACTTTTTTATTCATAATGTAATATTATTATAATGGAATATTACCATGCTTTTTAGCAGGATTAGACAACTTTTTAGTTGATAATTGCTGTAATGCACGGATGATACGGAAACGAGTGTTGCGTGGTTCAATAACGTCATCAATGTAACCGTATTTTGCAGCATTGTATGGGTTGCAGAACAAATCATTGTATTCTTTTTCTTTGTCAGCAATATATGCTGCTGGATCTGCTTGCTCTTTTGCTTCGCGAGCATAAAGAACTTCTGCAGCACCTGCAGCACCCATAACAGCGATTTCTGCTGTTGGCCATGCGTAGTTCATATCACCACGAAGTTGCTTACAACTCATAACGATGTGGCTACCACCATAACTCTTTCTGATTGTTACTGTTACTTTTGGAACTGTTGCTTCACCGTAAGCGTAAAGAAGTTTAGCACCGTGAAGGATAACAGCGTTGTACTCTTGACCTGTACCTGGAAGGAATCCTGGAACGTCAACAAGAGAAACGATTGGAATATTGAATGCGTCGCAGAAGCGAACGAAGCGAGCAGCCTTACGAGATGCGTTGCAGTCAAGAACACCAGCAAGGTATTTTGGTTGGTTAGCAACAATACCTACAGATTGTCCGTTGAAACGAGCGAAGCCGATGATAATGTTCTTTGCGTAGTCGCGTTGAACTTCAAGGAATTCGCCATTATCGATGATTGCTCCGATAACTTCATACATATCGTATGCCTTATTAGGAGAATCAGGAACGATAGTGTTCAAAGCGTCTTCAAGACGGTCGATTGGGTCAGTACAGTTTACGAGAGGTGCTTCTTCAAGGTTGTTTTGTGGAATGAAGCTGAGAAGTTTGCGGATAAGTTGAAGTGCTTCTTCTCCGTCCTCAGTAGCGAAGTGTGCCACACCTGATTTTGATGAGTGCATTGTTGCACCACCAAGTTGCTCTTGAGTAACGTCTTCACCAGTAACAGTCTTCACAACTTTAGGACCAGTAAGGAACATATAAGAGATTCCCTTAGTCATGATAGTGAAGTCAGTAAGTGCTGGAGAGTAAACGGCACCACCGGCACATGGGCCGAGGATTGCAGAGATTTGAGGAACAACACCAGATGCGAGAATGTTACGTTCGAAAATTTCAGCGTAACCAGCAAGAGCGTTGATACCTTCTTGGATACGTGCACCACCAGAGTCGTTAAGACCGATAACAGGCGCACCCATCTTCATAGCCATATCCATGATTTTGCAAATCTTCAATGCCATTGTTTCAGACAAAGAACCTGCAGATACTGTAAAGTCTTGTGCAAATACATATACCAAGCGGCCTTCGATAGTACCGTAACCAGTAACTACGCCATCGCCAAGGTAATGTTTCTTTTCCATGCCGAAGTTTGTACAGCGGTGCTCAACGAACATGTCAAATTCTTCAAAACTTCCTTCGTCAAGAAGTTGTGCGATACGTTCGCGAGCTGTGTATTTACCTCTTTCGTGCTGCTTGGCGATTGCTTTTTCGCCACCGCCCAAACGTGCCTTCTCGCGTAAAGCGATAAGTTGTTGCACTTTTTCAAGTTGATTGCTCATAATATGATTTTGTGTAAGTGAAATTCTAATTATTCCGGTTTTTCGCAAAGTTCAGTGAGAACACCAATTGTTGATTTCGGGTGAAGGAATGCAATGTTAAGACCTTCTGCTCCTTTGCGAGGCGCTTTGTCGATAAGGCGAACGCCTTTTGCTTCAACTTCAGCCAAAGCGTTAGCAACACCATCTGTTGCAAATGCCAAGTGGTGAATGCCTTCGCCTTTTTTCTCAAGGAATTTAGCGATTGGGCTGTCTTCTGCTGTTGGTTCCAATAATTCAAGTTTTGTTTGTCCAACCTTGAAGAATGCAGTTTTAACTTTTTGGTCTGCTACTTCTTCAATAGCATAGCATTTAAGACCTAGTACTTCTTCATAGTAAGGAATTGCAGCTTCAAGACTTTTAACTGCTATTCCAAGATGCTCAATGTGAGAAATATTCATAATATTAAAAATTAGTGTTTATATTTTTATTTATGCAAGTGATGTAACTATTTTACATCACTTGCAAATTTACTACAATTTTTTATTTTAAGATATGTTTATGTCTATTTTAATAGTTTTAAATGTCCAAATATATGTCTATATTGGATTTGTTTAACTATTTTTCGTTATGAAAATAGAATTAGGGCTATTAAAGAAAGCATTCCGAGTATAAACAGAGTGCCTGATATTAGCAGGAGTATTCTTTTCAGGTTTGAGTTCTGATACCTCGTTGCCATAAAAAATGTATATCCGGAAAGAAAAACGAAGAAGTCGTCAATGTAACCGTACCAAGCTGTGTCGCAATCTGCTTTTATGACTATGTATGCGATTGACACTAAGAGTATTCCTATTCCAATTGGACTGATTTTTGATTTATTCATTTTCCTGTTTATTTATTTGTTTCCAACCAATTTTAAAGTATTCTTGATTGTAGTCTTTATTACGAATTATTTTATCGTTCCAAATAACGATGTCAAGGTCGATAGGTATTTCACCTTTGCTTTTGCTGTCACTTGTTCTTCCACATGAAGATTCATAGTCTTTGAAATTTTTTACAAGGTTTTGGTGTGATTCTTCAGATTTGATAATTGCGACAGCATTCATGTAATCGGGGTCTTTCCCGTTTGCGGCTGGGCTATTGTATATATCCGAAACAGCAATGAAATCAAAGTGTGCTTTTATCCACAATAAGCAGTTATTGATTTGCTTTTCTTTGTCATTACTGTTGCTACCAATAGAGATTGTAAGTATGTTCATAGTTATTTTATTCCTTTCATTGATAAAGCAATTCGCTTTCTTTGTTTGTCAAGTTCCTTTATCCGTACTTTAATTTGTTGGTGGATTTTTACAATGTCAGAGGGATTGCTTACATAAGAGTCAGAAAGTTCTGAAATATGTATTAATCCGTTTTCCTTTATGCCTATGTCAACGAATACTCCGAATTGAGTTATGTTGGTTACAATACCGTTTATAATCATGTCGGTTTTCAAGTCTTCAAAACTTTTTACAGATTCCTCGAATTGCATTACTGCTATTGTCTTTCGCGGGTCACGACCTGGCTTTTCCAGTTCTTGCATAATGTCGTTAAGTGTTGGCAGGCCTACATTATTGTCGGCATATTTTGACAAATCAATGCTTTTACGAATACTTGCGTTGCTAATTAGTTCGTTGATGGAGCAGTTGCAGTTTTTAGCCATCTTGCTGACTATATTGTAGTTTTCTGGGTGAACGGCTGTGTTATCAAGTGGATTTTCGGAGTTAGGAACTCTTACAAATCCAGCACATTGTTGATATGCTTTTATTCCTAAACGTGGTACGTTAAGCAGTTGCTCCTTGTTCGTAAAGTTTCCATTTTCAGCCCTGTATGTAACGATGTTTTGGGCAAGTTGTGGTCCAAGTCCGGAAATGTATGTTAGGAGTTCTTTCGAAGCGGTATTGATGTTTACGCCAACGCTGTTTACGCAACTTTCAACTGTGAATTCAAGTGCTTTCTTTAGTTTGTTTTGGTCAACGTCGTGCTGATACTGACCAACTCCAATAGATTTCGGATCGATTTTAACTAGTTCAGCCAATGGGTCGAGTAGGCGTCTGCCAATGGAAACTGCTCCTCTAACGGTAACATCCTTGTCTGGAAATTCCTCTCTTGCTATCTTTGAAGCAGAGTAGATTGAAGCACCGTCTTCGCTGACAATATAAATGTTTATTTTTCGACTGTATCTTATTGATTGCAGGAATTTTTCTGTTTCTCTGCTGGCAGTGCCGTTTCCAAGAGCGATAGCATCTATTTTATATGCTTCGATGAGATATGACAGTTTTTTTGCAGATAAAGTAATTTCTGATTTTGGAGGAGTAGGGTATATAGTATCGTTATGCAGAAGGTTTCCTTGCTCGTCAAGACAAACAATTTTGCAACCTGTTCTGTATCCTGGGTCAATTGCAAGAACTCTTTTGTGACCAAGAGGTGGAGCAAAGAGCAGTTGTCGTGCGTTGTCAGCGAATAGGGCGATTGCAGTGCTGTCAGCATTTTCCTTGCTCAATGTGGCAAATTCGTTTTCAATGGATGGCTTGATAAGTCGCCTGTAACTGTCAGCAATTGCATCCTTGATAATTTTGGAGCATTCGTTATTTGAACGTATGTATTTACGTTCTATTTTTTCAAGGATAATATTTTTATCAATATCAATTGAAACTTGTAGCAGGTTTTCTTTTTCTCCTCTTCGCATTGCAAGTATGCGGTAGGAATTGCATTTTTTCAGGGAAGAAGAGTAGTCAAAGTAATTTTGGTAGTTGGCTGCTTCTTCCTCTTTGCCTTTTGATACTTTGCATGAGATAACTGCATATTTTTCAAATGCATTTCTAACTATATTTCTTGTGCTTTGATTTTCAGAAATCCATTCAGCAATAATGTCTGCCGCTCCAGAAATAGCATCATCAGCAGATTGAACTTCTTCGTTTTTGTATTTAATTGCAGTTTTGTTTATATCTTGCGTGTTTTGTGCCATTATAATCTTAGCCAATGGCTCTAAACCGCGTTTTTTTGCAATTTCGGCCTTTGTGCGTCTTTTGGGCTTATATGGCAGATAAAGGTCTTCAAGTTCATTTTCCTGAATGCAATTCTTTATTTTCTCTTCAAGTTCATTGCTAAGTAGGCCTTGACCTTCAATGGCTTGAATAATAAACTCTTTCCTTTTCTCCAATTCTTTGAAGTTTTCGTAAGCCATAGAAATTGCCTGAATTTCTACTTCGTTAAGGCTGCCAGTTGCTTCCTTTCTGTATCTGCTGATGAAAGGAATTGTTGAGCCTTCATCAAGCAGTTTTGTGGTCGCTGTTACTTGTCTGGCAGATATGCCTGTTCTTTCTGATATGAAATTTATTGCAGTAGTCATTATTTGGTTTTTAATGTTATAAGGGAAATCTCAGGCTTTGCTCCAAACCTTGCAGGAATACCTACCATTCCCACTCCTATATTAACATTGATATATTGGTTTGAAACGCTGTAAAGCCGACCCCAATATTTGTATCTCAGAGAAGAAGGAGAGTATATCTTGTTTCCAAGTTCAATCATTGACTGCATTGCGTGCGTGTGTCCAGAAAAAGTTATGTCTATGTCGGTTTTTCCTAACACTTCCGCTTCCCAATGCTTTGGGTTATGTGTTAGCAGCATTTTGAAGCAGTCTGTATTATTAGGCATTGCCTTTTTGAGGTTTCCATATTGTTTGAAAGGTGGTTCGCCCCAGTTCTCAACACCAATAACGGCAATAGAGTCCTTTCCTTTATGAATGTAGCAATTCTCATTATTCAGCAATCGCCAACCTAATGAGTCTTGATTAATGGCAATTAATTCTTTGAGGTTGTTTTCTTTTTCTTTTGAATTGGCCCATTTTGCATAATCTCCATAATCATGGTTCCCGAGAACTGAAAAAATCCCGTCTATTGCTTTTAGATTCTTAAGTGATTTAATGAAAGGAGCGAGTTCGCTGGTTTTGTGGCTAACGATATCGCCTGTAAAAACAATTATATCAGGATTAGTTGAATTTATTTCTTTTACAAGTCTGTCAATTACTTTAGTGTCTGTACCGTATATTCCAGCGTGAAGGTCGGAGAAGTGCAGAATTTTATATCCGTCAAATTCATCAGGGAGTTTTTTGGATACAATTGTTTCTTCGTGCAAGTTTATTTGAAAAGGAGTAACGAAAGCAGACCAAACCAGTTGAATAAACAGGGCTGAAGTAATAGCTATACCAATAAATCTTATTGCTTTAGATTCTTTTTTTTTGAAAAGTTTTGGAATCTTCGATAGAATAGTAAAAATTGCGTAAATAAACTTGCAAATCAAAACGGACAGGCAGAAATATAGTGTCCAAAGAAATCCGCCTGAGTTGACGGGGAGTTTAAGGAATAGAGCAAGTGCAATTGAAGCAAGTGCAATGTAAATTAAGGCTGAGAATGCAATATGTGCATTCTTCAGCCTGATGTGTTTGCTTTCTTTAAATCTTTTCAGTATATGCCAGTCAATGACAATTACGGAAACGACAAGAGTTATTACAATAGATAAAAGTATTTTCATCTCAGAAATTACTCTTCACCAAGGGCTTTAAGTTTGTTAATAAGAGGATTTGAATACATTATCATCATCATTTCACGCATATATGCAAAATCTTCTTCTTTCAATTCGAAATCTATTTCCTTGATAACTTTATTTAATTGGCCATCTATGTAGTTGTGGAATTTATCTATATCTGCCTGTGAGTATTCGCTTTTGAAGCGATCTGTTTTGAATCTTTCATCGTAGGCTATGTAGTTACCAGGATAAATTCTATAATTTGAGTGTATATGCTTGTCAATGATTTTGCATATTTCATTTATTTGCTCTTGCTTGTCAAGACCTTTTAAAGACTCTAACTCTTCATTGATGCATTTTGTGAATGTGAAGTGAACCCTTCCCTTGTTTTGTAAAAGACCAGTTTCCATACTGAAAAGGTCATCGCGTTTTGTTTTCTTGAAGTCAGGGTCTTTCTTCTTCAAAAGGAATTCTCTTGCCTTGAGGTAATCATTAGGGTCAAGTTCATAACTTATGGCAACTGGCATTATGTTCAGTTCCATAATGTTTTTTAACGTATCTTTTCCGCCTGCAATACTTAGCATCTTAACGAGACTTTCCTGAGTTTCGTCGCTACTGTCTTTTGCTCTTCCTTGGCGTTGGGCAATCCAAAGGGATTCGTTTTTTTGTGTTAATGTAAAATGGATGTATCCGGATAGTTGTATTGCCGCTTCCAAAGCGTGTCGCATACCTACGTCGCGCTTGACAATTACGCTTTTGTTAAGACGTACTAATTTTTCAATCCAAGGATATATCAAAAGGTTGTTGCCAATAGCAACTTCTGTTGTCCTTGCATTGCGTTTAAGAAGCGAAAGATTAAGGAAAGATGCATCAAGAACAATGTCACGGTGATTGGTAATCATTGTATATGCTTTGGTTTGGTCAACGTTCTCAATTCCTGAATCTGTAATGCCTTCAGTTGTCTTGTTTGCAAGTAACTCAAGGAATGGTAGCATCGCTGTGTGCTGAAAATCATATTTGGTACGGATGGCGAGAAGTTGGTCACAGAATGCTTTATAGTCAATATCTGGAATAACCCATGTTATTGCGTGCTTAAAGCCTTCTTCTGCGACTAATTGTTCCATCTGCGAGTGAAATTCCTCATCGGAGAACGGACAAATGTCGTTAAATTCCTCAGGTACTATAATTTCATCCATAGTTATATTCGTTTTAGGGGCTTATTTTGCTAATATATCATTTTATGCAAAGATAGTGAAAGGTGAGCGCAGAGGCAAATAAAAAACGAAGTTTTTTAATTTGACTATGCCGAACCGCATCCTATCTTATCAAAAGATAATGTAATTTGAGAGTAATACAAAATATGCGGATGTTTTTATGTTTCAGAGTCAATTATTTTAGGTTGTTTCTTAAATCCTTTACGAGATTGGATTGCATTATGTTTGCTGGTTCCATTCCTGAATTATGTTCATTTTTCATAAATTCCATGAATGGTTCTATATGGCTGAAAAATTTATAGTATCCATTGCAAAGGTAGTTTAATCCTGTTTCTCCATCATCAGTATATGCAAATCTGTTTCGCGGGCATTCGCCGTTGCAAGCGAATAGATATTTGCATTGTTTGCATTTTAGAGGTAGTGTGGTGTGTTTTGACTGGCCAAAATCAATTTCTTTCGAACCGTACATTATTTCTATTATTGAGTTATCTCGAATGTTCCCTAATTTGTATTTGGGAAAAACAAAATGGTCGCACGCGTATATGTCTCCGTTGTGTTCAATAATTCCTGCATTGCCGCAACTGTCAGATAAAGAGCAGACACCTGGATTTACTCCAACCCAATTTGCAAGAGTAGCGTCAAATGTTTGAATAAAATATTCGCCAACATCACAAGTTATCCATTCATCAAAAACAGAGCAGAGAAAATTACCCCATTGCTCTGGTGTGACAGAGAAATCTGCGATTTGGCATTCTTGTGTGTCTGAAGCGTTTGCAAGACGCGTTGTATTACCTTCATTAATTATTCTTTCAACGCATGGTGTGAATTGTATGTAGTGGCATCCGATTTGTTTGAAAAAATTATAAAAATCTATTGGGTAGTTTGCATTATATCGATTGATAACGGCCATTGCATTCCAATCCACGTGCCATTTATTTAGAAGGTTTATTGCGTCAATAACTTTGTTGAAAGAACCATTTCCGTTTGTGTTTTGTCTGTATTTGTCGTGGAAATGTTGGGGTCCGTCGATTGAGACTCCAACAAGCCACCCGTTTTCTTTAAAGAGTCTGCACCATTCATCGTTGATTAGTGTTGCATTTGTTTGAATGCAGTTGTCAATTGTTTTGCCGTTAGAGTATTTTTTCTGGAGTTTTATTATCTTTTTGTAATATTCAATAGGCAGAAGTAAAGGTTCGCCACCGTGCCATGTGAAAAGGACGTTGTCGCTAAACTGAGACAAAATGTATTGCTCAATAAATTGTTCCAATATACTGTCGCTCATAACCGAATGGTTGAGTGAGTTATAGTATAATTTGCCTTTTTCCAGATAGTAGCAGTAAGCGCAATTTAAGTTGCACTTACTGCCAACTGGCTTAGCCATTAGGTAAATAGGCTTTTTTATGAATGGATTGTTTGTCATTTTTTTAGGTTGTCAGGAACTTCGTATTCTTCTTGCAATTTTTGTAATTCTTTGCTTAGTTTTTTAGTTATGTATTCTGTTCCAGGAAGTCCGTAAATATTGTGCATTTCTTTTGGGTCGTTTTTGAGGTCATATAGTTCTATCTTGTTTTCTTTGTAGAAATTCAAGAGTTTGTATTGTTCTGTTTTTATTCCGTAATGAGCCCTTACGCTATGGAAGCCTGGATATTCGTAATAGTGGTAGTATAATGATTTTCTCCAATTGCTTGGCGTTTCCCCATTTTCAACTAGTTTAAAAAAGCCTAATACAAATTTAAAAGATTTCAACTAATAAAACAAAAAGGAAACTGCATTTTTGCAATTTCCTTTTGTAGCGGGATCGAGAATTGAACTCGAGACCTCCGGGTTATGAATCCGACGCTCTAACCAACTGAGCTATCCCGCCGTTTGCGAGTGCAAAGATAGAACGTTTATTTGGCTTTTGCAAATGTTTTTCAGTAATTTTTTTATTAAAAATAAAACTTTTTTCTTTTACTGTTGATTATCAATAATTTGTGGAATTAATAAAAAAGATATCTTTTTGTCGTGTAAATTGGGGTAAGCAGAACTAAATGGCTTTATTGCAAAAATAGATTAGATTTGTTGGTTATATTAATTTCGACAAAGGTGTTTTGAGTTAAGGTTGCTAAAATATTTGTAAGTAACTGAATTGCTAAGATTGTAAAAATCCTTCTATACATAAAATCAAATTTAATGGATAAACGAATATTCATTAAATCTGATTTATAAGAAATATTACATTAATTACATGAAATAATTTATATGCTGATCTACTTTATTCGGAACATATATCCAAGTGTTACCATGATTGACATCGCATTAGATGCAGAGAAAACGTCTTTTTTCCTATCTCCGAAGATGTTGTTAAGGCCATAGTAAAACCTTCCTTCGAGAATTATTGAGTGTTTTTTTGCTGCAATAAATTCCATGCCTAATCCTGCTGAAATACCGTAGTCAAGTTTGTGTTTAATTGGCATTGTATATTGGTCTGTGTTGCGGTACTGTAGAGGGAAATCATCTGGGAGTGTTGTTAGGTCTTTATAGTTGAAGTTTGAAGTAATCTTGTCTCCAATATTGAATGCTATTTCTGGTCCAGCGTTAAAAAAGAACCTTGCTCTTTGACTTCCAAAATATATATGGGCAAGAAGTGGTATCTGAATGTAAGAAAGTTTCCTGTTGAATTTATATGATGTTTCGTCAAAGGTTTCAGACCAACCGCGTTGCTGGAAATTAAGTTCTGCAATTAGGCCAAAATGTTTTTCTTCAATGTATCTGAAAGTTAGACCAAACATTGCTCCTGTGAGAAACTTTTGGTCAACATTTGGAGCGAACATTGTTCTTGAAATAGTAGTTCCTCCTTTAACGCCTATAGCAATGTTTGAATTATAGTGTTGCTGGCCTATGACCGGTGTTATTGCCAGAATTGCAAAAATAGATAATATTATTTTTTTTATCATTTTACAAATAATTTTTTAACTTTATTGTTCGTGTCGTATTTTATAATGTATATTGATGAGTTGACAAATCCGCCCCAGTTGCTAACTCGTGTTAGGTATATAGGGCAGTGTATTCCTTTAAATTCAATGTTAAAGTCGTTAAAGTCAAAATCTTTTTCTTGTGCGGCTTTTATAATGTAATTGGCAATGTCATAACCGAAGACATCCATTTGAGGATATGTTACAGATGGTTTTCGCCCGAACCAATACTCAAACTCTTGTGCAATCTTTTCCGCGTTATGGTCTATGTCTGTTGGTGCATAGCGAGTATAGATATATGTCGTAAATTTATGGAAAAATGGCTCGTATGATCTATATGTTGTCCATTCTGGATATCCAAGAATGGAAAAATTGTAGTTATTAGTTGCTTTGCTTAAATTAACTATCTTAGAGCTTATTTTGTGTAAAAATTCTTTTGAACTTTGAGCCGGGACAAATAATATTTCTTTGTCGTTTGGAATTAGTTGCTTGAATGTTTCCGGTTCAAGATCTTCAACGAAAATAGAATTTTTAACGTTGTTGACCATTTTTATGTGATTTAACAATTCCTTATCTTTTTCATCGCTGTCTTCATTAATAATGATGATTCGGAAATTGCTCAGTTCTTTGTTTATAAATTTGTTAACGCACGCATACATGTAAGAAGATGGAGCAGATATTTGGAAAACTCTGTCTTTGTCGTAGAAAGCATCGTCTTTTAATGAGAATGGGTTGAAAATGTTGATTTTGTTTTCTTCCCCGAATTGATATAGTTTGTCGAGATTGTTATCTTCGTATGCAGATATGATTATGTCAGATTCTTTAATTTCAGGCTTTTTCAGAATTTCATAAATGCTTTCCTGAGTTATATCGAAGACGTTTACTTTAAAGTTCAAGTCATCGTTTGCTTTTTCCTTAAGAGCGAGCAGAAAACCTCCGTAGAAGTCATATCCCAAGTTGCCTTTGTTTGTAATTTCAGATTTGTCAATATCTAAAGGAATTAAAAGGCTTACTGAATATTTTCCTGAGTCATTAATTTCATGAATTGTCTGATACGTTGAGTCTGCCATTTCAGACAAATCCAAAGAGTCAGAGGTCGCTATTTCAGATGTTATAGGAACATAAACATACGATCCTTTTTTAGGTTTAGTGTTATTAGGGTTTGCTTCAATAACCGTTTCTGGAGTAATGTCATATTTATCAGCAATATGCTCAAATGTTTCTCCTTTTTCTATTTTTTCAGCAATGAAAACAGTTGCAGGTGTATGCTTCTTATGAACATTTGATTTTAAAGATTTAGGAATAATGATAGTCTCTCCGCTTTTAAAGTTAGAAGGAGATATGCCAGGGTTAGCCTGCATAATTTCTTCAATTGAAACATTATTGTTCTTTGATATTCGATAAAGGGTTTCTCCCTGCTTTATAGTGTAGAGAATACCTTCTTCTGTATCTCGTCCTTTATTCGAAGGAATAATAATGACAGAACCTGTCTTTAATCCATGCTTAATGTTTGGATTTGTTGAAATTAAGTCAGAAATGCTGATACTATACATCTTTGAAAGCCCAAAGATGGTTTCGCCACTTTTGACAGTGTGCTTTATATCAGAGTTGGTTGCTGCTTTTGATGTTTTCTTGGCAAATTCATTTACAGGAAAATATAGCCATTGGTCTTTTTTCAGCCCATCCTTCGCTGATGGATTATATTTTATAATCGTTTCGCTGGATATGCCGAGTTCCTTAGATATACCGTATAAAGTTTCCTTTTTTTCTACTTTGCGGTAATAGTATTCTGTATTACCAATTTCTCTAATCGGAAGATTTAATTGTCCGCTTGCTAAAAATCCTATAGAAAGGAATATTGCTAAAAATAAGTTGTATTTCATTGTGCACATTTTTGCAAATATAGTGAAAGGTGAGTGCAGAGACAAGTGAAAACGAAGTTTTCGAACTTGGCTATGCTGAACCGAATCCTATATTATACAAATATAGTGAAAGGTGGGAGCAGAAACAAGAGAAAACTAAGTTTTTATACTTGGCTATGCCAAACATCCTTCTATGTTATGCAAATATAATAATAACAGAGCGTAAATCATTAAATTTATCAATAAAAATAAAGAAGGTATGCCAATATATTTTTTGACATACCTTAAATGCATTCTATTCTTAGTTTGTTTTACAATTCTTTAGCAATGGCATTTGCAATTGCTTGCATTTCTTCTGCCGGAAGTGTCAACTTTGGCTTGTTGAAATACATGTCTTTTTCTTCAATGATAGGAATTAGGTGAATGTGAGCGTGTGGAACTTCCAAACCGATAACGGTAACTCCAATTCGTTTGCATTCAATAGCCTTTTCCATAGCCTTTGCAATTTTGCGTGCAAAGTTTGTCAATGATGTATAGTCTTCATCTGACAAGTTGAAGATATAGTCATTTTCAGTTTTAGGAACAACAAGGACATGCCCTTTGTTTACAGGGTTAATGTCGAGAAAAGCAAAGTTCTTTTCATCTTCTGCTACTTTGTAGCAAGGTATTTCGCCTGCAATGATTTTACTGAAAATAGTTGCCATAATAGAATATATTATAAGATTTCAATTTTTACTATTTCGAAAGTCATGAGACCTTGAGGAACTTGTATTTCTGCAATGTCACCAACTTTCTTGCCGAGAAGACCTTTAGCAATAGGAGTGCTTGAAGCCAATTTCTTTTCTTTCAAATTAGCTTCAGAGTCAGCAACAATTGTATAGGTCATAGTTGCTCCGTTTTTTGTATTTTTTATTGTAACGGTATTCATAATTTGAACCTCATCTGTGTTGAGTTTGCCTTCATCTATGATACGAGCATTCGCAAGCATGTCTTTAAGTTGTGAAATCTTCATTTCGAGCATGCCTTGTGCTTCTTTTGCTGCATCATATTCAGAGTTCTCTGAGAGGTCTCCTTTATCTCTTGCTTCTGCAATTGCTGCAGATATTTTTGGTCGCTCAACAGATTCGAGATGAGCAATTTCTTTCATTTTTTTATCGTAACCTTCTTTGGTCATGTAGGTGATCGCCATGGTTGTTATATTGTTTTAAATTGATAAAAATAAAAAGAATCTCTATCACTGCCGGTGATTGAGACCCTAATTCAACATTAATTTCTTGTTGCAAAGTTATGCCTTTGTTTTTGCACTAGCAAATATTTTACATAATTTTAACCGATGCAGAGTCAAGCGGCAATCTTAACCGAATTTTTAATATGTAAAGTCTAATTTGTCAATTGCTTATATTGGGAGTGTCATTACAAATTTACAACCTTTGCCAGGAGTGCTCTCAACAATAAGAGAGCCGTTATGTGCTTCAACAAAATCGCGTGAAATTGAAAGGCCTAAGCCGCTCCCTTGGATTTTTGTCCCAGGGACACGGAAATATCTTTCAAAGATACTTTCATGATAGCGAGGGTCTATACCTTTGCCGAAGTCTTGAACATATATTTGAATATGGTTGCTGTCCGGTTGTTCTGCTCCTATTATAACGCGGTTGCCTTCGTTAGAATATCGTATAGCGTTACTGACAAGATTTGTCAAGACCCATGCTATTTTCTCACTATCGACGTATAGTTTGCTAATTTTTTCGGGGTATTCAACTTCTAAATTTATGTTGAACTTTTCTGCTTGAATTCGATTCGCATTTATCGCGTAATTAATTATGTCAATTGGTTTGGTTATAATTGGGTTGAGTTTTAAAACGCCACTTTCTACTTGTGTTATGTTCAGCAGTTCTCCAATGATAGTCAGTAATCTCTCTCCGTTATCTTTAATGCTATCAGTTAGTTCTTTTTGTTCTTCGTTTAAAATGCCAATTCGTTTGTCGTTCAGTAGTTGCTGACTCATTAGAATAGCAGATAGAGGAGTCTTTAGTTCATGTGAAATAGTAGATATAAATGTTGTCTTAGCAACGTCAAGTTTGTGAAATTCAGTAATGTTTTTCAAAAGAATTACGTTTCCGCGAATATATTCGGGGCGTTTTGTATTGCATTGTGTCAAAACTGGTAGATATTTGACCTGAAAGTAACTTTCTTTATTGTCTGCGTATATTTTTAGAGGTTCAGGTTTCTTGTGTTGGTTATGAGAATCAGAAATATCTTCTTCCAATCCGTTTATCAGTCTTCTTAGAAGATCATTTTTCAATGCGATTTCTTTAGCGGAAGCACCTGCCATATTTTCTTCTGAAAGGTTTAGAATGTCAGTTGCCTCTTTGTTGATAAACAGAAGGTTCATATCTTTATCAAGGCAAATTAATGGTTCATCAATTGAGTTTATGATAGTTTCAAGGTATTTGTTTGCTGATTTTAGAGCAGATACGGAACTGTTATGATAGTCAAGAAGTCTTTTTGTCATTCTGTTAAAGTTGCAGGATAGGGTATTCATTTCAGGACCGCCTTTAATGTCAATTCTGATATTGTAGTTGTGGTTGGCGATTTCGTTTATACCATTGGAGATTTCCTGAAATGGTTTGTTTATTGACGATGGAAGTTTAAAGAGCATCCAAAGACCGATAAGAATACATATTGCTCCGAAAATTGTAACGAGTAGCAAAGCCCTGCTAAGTCCGTATTCAGCAGCTGGTGCTGTTGGCTCAGTTGCTGTAAGTATTTGAAGACTTATTGCAGAGAGGGCAACAAGTCCTATTATCATTGTGACAAGCAGTCCTACTGCGAGAATGATTTTTTCTTTGATGTTAAGTTTGATTTTCATCGTTATATATTTGACTATTTGTTTGCAAAAATATAGAAAAAAGTTTTAAGCAAAAAGTTAAGCCTATTTGATTTTCTGTTAATTGGTATGTTATCTGAAAATTATCAAATCTATATTCAATGCTTTTATTTCATTAAGGAAATTTTCGTATTTGCAAATTCTTAAAAGAACCTTTGGAATGGTAAATAAAGGATATCCCATACATACTGTTGTTATCTTTTCTTTTTTGCATGTATCAACTATTGATTTATAAATGCTGGTTGATGTTTCTTGCTTTATTCTTCCTCCTAATTGCAGCACGAGTTCAAGGTGGCTCATCAAATGCCTTTGTGAGGATAGTTCTATATTTTCTGCACTTTCTTTTGGGGTTTGAACATATAGTGCAATGAGTTCAGCATTATAGTGAGCGGCAAGACGTGCAGCTTTGCGGATAATCACTCTTTGTGTCTCTTCGTTACTGCTGACGCATACTAATAGTTTACTGGTAGTCGTTTTCCCTTTTTCAGGAGAAAACACTTCATTCTCGACTTTTTTACCAACTCGGAATGCAACTTCTTTCAATGCCAATTCTCGAAGTTGAAGAATATTTTCGGGTTTGAAAAAATTATTCAACGCGAGTTGCACTTTGTCTGGGTGGTATATTTTTCCTGCTTTTAGTCTTGATATGAGTTCTTCAGCAGTAAGGTCAATATTAACCACTTCATCAGCCTGTTGCAGAACGCTGTCAGGGATTCTTTCCTGTACCTTAATTCCGACCATATTATGGACCGTATCGAAAAGGCTCTCTATGTGCTGGATATTAACGGCAGAGATAACGTTAATTCCAGCGTCAAGGATTTCCATAACGTCTTGCCAGCGTTTTTCGTTTCGGCTGCCTTCGATATTTGAGTGTGCGAGCTCGTCAACGATAACGATTTGCGGGTGTATTTGAAGAATGGCATCAATGTCCATTTCTTCAACTTCTTTTCCTTTATAGAATATACGCTTTCGTGGTATAATGGGAAGTCCGGCGAGGAGACTTTCAGTCCCCTGCCGGCCATGGGTTTCAATATACCCGATTTGTATGTCAACGCCGCATTCAAGCATGTCATGGGCATCTTGCAGCATGCGGCACGTTTTGCCTACCCCTGCAATCATACCAATATATAGTTTGAACTTACCGCGTTGAGAGCGTTTTATCAGTTCTAAAAATTGCTGTGCATTTCTTTTCATACAGTAATTATTTCTGGGCATTAGAAGCCGATGCCTGCTCCTGCAACAAAAAATACGTGGTCTTGAATTGGTGAAACGATAACCTGAACAAATAGAGGCAGTGAGAATCTGCTGGATAATTCAATGCTTCTTGCTGCTTTTAGGGAAACATCTGTGAATGCAGCGTTGTTGTAGTAATAACCTTTCCAAGGTGTAAAGCCTACTGACGGTGTGAGTGTGACATCAAACGGGCACTCTATATTGTAAGATGCAGAAATATATGAAGAGAAGCATCGTTTGCCACTGTCGGTTCTCATATCAGCACCTGCGAACCATGTTGACCAACTTAATGTCAAAGGAACTTTGTCTCCGAAATAGTAAGAAAGTGTACCCTCGAAGTGGTGTCCGCCATCTAAACGGTTGTCAGCCGGTCCTTCTTTGTAGTAGCCGTAAGGGTTATGTAAACCTCCCCACCAGAGGTCTGAAACCATCACTGTCAAGCCTTTATAGGTGTATCCGAGATTTATATCAAATTCTTGAACGTCATAAACTTTGCTGTTTGTCATGCTTTGGCTGCCCCATGCTGAGAGGGAGAAACCTTTGTAACCTAACTTCATTGACGGTTGGATAGAGAAACTTGAGTTTTGGTCAAGTCCACGCCAAACATAGTTGTTAACGATATCTACATTTCCGTTAACTGTGAATTTGTCTTGGCTGAATGCTGTTGTTGCTGTTGTTGTAATGCAGATGATTGCTGCAATTCTTTTGATAAAAGATTTCATTACTGTTATTTTTTGTCAGTCATTTCGTTTAGTGCGATATTAAGTTTTAGAACGTTAACCTTGTCAGGTCCAAATAGACCTAAAAATGGTTTTGTTGTTTTTTCTTCAATAAGTTTATTTACAGATTCTTCGCTTATTCCTCTTGCTTCCGCAATGCGTTTTGCCTGTACCTTTGCACTTTCAGGAGTAATATCTGGGTCGAGACCAGAAGCACTTGCCGTAACCATTTCGGCAGGTACTTCATTTCTGCTTAGATAAGGGTGGTGCATAAGAAAAGTATCAATTCTGCTTTCCACTTCTGCGAGGTATTCAGGGTTTGTAACGCCTTTGTTGCTACCAGAGGAGCTTGTTCCGTCGTAGCCGTCGCCCGCACATGACGGGCGACCCCAGAAGTAAATGTCAGAGGAAAATGCTTGACCGACGTTTGATGCTCCTACGACCTTGCCGTTATAGGTCTCAACGGCTGCGTTGCCTTTATTTGTTCCTGCAAATTGGGCAAATATCCAAAGGATTAAGATATATCCTACAGAGAGAACAGCACTGAATACTAATGTTAGTCTTAATGCTTTTATAAAATTTTTCATACGTAAATATTAAGCGTCCCACTTGTGTTGTAGGACAGGTTTATACTAAAATTACTATAAAACCGAGTCTTTT